>JAKSIQ010000005.1 GCA_024398755.1 Bacteroidaceae bacterium
CGGTGAGTGAATACGCCTGTTTTACTCACGGGCCAGCCATTTTCCAGACCGCGGTGAGTGAATACGCCTGTTTTACTCACGGGCCAGCCATTTTCCAGACCGCGGTAAATGAATACGCCTGTTTTACTTACGAGAGCGTAATGTTGCACGTATCAATACCCATACTTTTTCGAGCAAACCCCATCTATGCCTTCCCCCACTAAATTTCCACTGAGCCCTGCTAATGCAATAGCGCTTGTCCTTGTTTTAGTTTGCTGCGCAAACAGGGCCGACGGTTCGAATGTATCTTAATAGAAAAGAGGAAGGAGTTTGACTCCTTCCTCTTTTGTGGGCGTTGACGGATTCGAACCGCCGACCCTCTGCTTGTAAGGCAGATGCTCTGAACCAGCTGAGCTAAACGCCCGTGCTTCCTTAAAAGCGGTGCAAAGATATGACAGTTTTTCGGCCCGACAAAACTTTTGGCCATTTATTTACACAAAATTTGCCAAAAAGCCGAACGGCACAAAACCGTCACACACATATAAGGAATCACTTGGCAGCAGATGAATACTTCTGTTCCTGCTCGCGAATCAGTTCATCAAGAGCGCCTTCGTCAAAGTAATTGATTTTCATTGAGCGCTTGACGGCGGCAAGAGTCTGGGCGGCAACGGCGCGAGCCTTCTCGCTACCCTTACGCAATACCTCATATACGTATGGTATGTTCTGTTCAAGTTCGTGACGACGTTGGCGTATCGGTTCAAGAGTCTCGTTCAACACGCAGTTCAGGAAATTCTTGACCATCATGTCACCAAGACCGCCTTTGCGGTACTGTTCCTTGACCTCATCAAGTGAATTGAACTCGAAACTTACCTTCTTGCCTATGAAAGCCTCACGGAACATGGCAAAATGTTCCGGACGGCAGAATGCGTCAAGGTATGTGAATACGGTGTTGCCCTCAACCTTTCCCGGATCACTTACCTGCAGATGATTAGGATCGGTAAACATACCCTTGACCTTGTTCCATACCTCTTCGGCACTGTCGGACAGATAGATGCAGTTGCCAAGCGACTTGCTCATCTTGGCTTTGCCGTCGGTACCAGGAAGGCGCAGACATGCGGCATTGTCCGGCAGCTGTATGTTGGGTTCCACCAGAGTCTCACCATATATTGAATTGAAACGGCGGACGATTTCACGGGTCTGCTCAATCATTGGAGCCTGATCCTCACCTACAGGAACTGTAGTGGCACCGAATGCGGTGATATCGGCAGCCTGGCTTATCGGATATGTGAAGAAGCCTGTGGGAATGCCACGCTGGTTGTCATCGCCCTCGGATTCATCAAAACCGCGCATGGCAATTTCAGCCTTGACCGTAGGATTGCGGCGCAGACGCTGCACGGTGACAAGATTCATATAGAAGAATGTCAGTTCTGTCAGTTCGCTGACCTGTGACTGGATGAATATGGTTGACTTTTCAGGATCAAGCCCTGCAGACAGATAATCAAGAGCTACCTCAATAATGTTCTGACGCACTTTTTCAGGATTATCGGCATTATCGGTCAATGCCTGGGCATCAGCAATCATTATGAAAATCTTGTCATATTCGCCGCTGTTCTGAAGTTCGACGCGACGGCGCAGTGAGCCTACGTAATGCCCAATATGAAGTCTGCCGGTAGGACGGTCGCCTGTAAGAATGATTTTTGCCATATATTGTTTTATGTTTATTTCAGTTTATCCGAATCGTTTTGAAAGTTCCTCAAGGGTCAGAACGACAGAGATTGTCTGGCCGTCAGGTGTTTTGGTCGGAATGTCACATGCATCGAGTTCCGCTGCAAGCTGTTTCATTTCATCTGACGACAGATGACGTCCGGAAGGTATGGCGGAACTGCGTGCCATTGACAGTGCCATAGTCCGCAACACCGATTCTCTGTTGGCCGATGCGTCTTCCGCGCATTCTTCAATCATGCCTTTTATCGCATTTTCGTAATCATGTCCTTCAAACCCCGCAGGAACGCCCTGGACTGCCACGGCCCCGTGCCCCATATCGGACAAGTCAAAACCAAGTTCCTCAAAGTGCTGTTTAAGCGATGTGAATGTCTGATAAGCCGATGGAGACAACTGGAACATTTCAGGGAAAAGCAATCCCTGCGATGGAGCGGACTGACTCACAGCCTGAGAAATGAAGCGGTCAAAAAGCACACGTATATGGGCACGATGCTGGTCAACGAGTTTCAAACCATTGGTGGTGGGCATAAGAATATACCGTTCCGCAAGTTGGCCTAACGGAGCAGGCGCTGCTGCTGAATCGTTGCCATATTCAATTTCCGGCTCGCGGACATCGCGCGTCTGTACATCGCCATACAACTTTGTCCAGTCATCGGTATTGCGTTTTGCCGGCTGACCGTACGAAGAGTATTGGCTATTGCCGTTTGAACCGGAAGTCTTAAACGGATTATAGTTCGGATCATATTCCACCTTCGGCATATTTCCGGAATTCGAACCTGTTTCAAAAGCAGGAATCTCAGGCATGTCAGCAACATTGAAATCAATAGTAGGCATTTCCTCAAATTTGCCCACAGTTTCACGTACTGCGGCCAGAAGTATTTTCCAGATAACAGGTTCATCCTGAAACTTAACCTCGGTTTTTGTAGGATGTACATTGACATCTATCTGATCAGGTGCGATATCAAAAAACAGGAAATAACTGGGTTGGTCCGACTCACGTATCAGTCCCTCAAAAGCCTGAAGAACAGCCTTATGGAAATACGGATGACGCATGAAGCGTCCGTTTACGAAGAAAAACTGCTGTGAGCCGCGTTGGCGGGAACCTTCAAGATTTGAAACGAAACCGTTTATTCTGACCACCGATGTCTCCACTTCGACAGGAAGAAGCGACTGACTGGTCTTCTTTCCGCAAAGAGACACTATTCTGTTCCGTAGAGACTGCGATGGGAGTGAAAGCAACTGCTGTCCCTGATGGAAAAGTTCAATTGACACTTCGGGATGAGCCAATGCCACACGTTCCACTTCAGTCATTATATGGCCGAATTCCGTCTGATTACCTTTCAGGAACTTTCGGCGTGCAGGAACATTAAAGAACAGGTTTCTTACCCGGAAAGTGGTACCCGAATCACATACGCATGGCTCAACCTGCATGTCCTGGCCACCGCTCATGGAAACCTGGACTCCCGTTTCGGAATCGGCAGTTCTGGTATTTAGCGACAGTTCGGACACAGCAGCTATTGACGGCAGAGCCTCCCCACGGAAGCCGAACGTGGTCAAATTGTACAAATCGTCAGTTTCACGTATTTTTGATGTGGCATGTCGCTGGAATGCCAGTCTGGCATCGGCCTCGGACATACCCTGACCATTGTCTGTCACCTGAATAAGAGTGCGGCCGGCATCAGTGACAACAATCTGCACACTGGTAGCACCTGCGTCGATGGAATTTTCGACCAGTTCCTTGACAACCGATGCAGGACGGTTCACAACCTCACCCGCGGCAATCTGGCTTGCTACTGTTTCAGAAAGAAGCTGAATACGGTCCATCAGAAAAACTCACCTGTAACAATCCAATGAAGCACGAACAGCAAAGCGGCAATGAGCACAAGAGAAAGCCGGATATCCATTCTGGGGCCTCCGTTTTCCTTGCGACGTTTCAAATGCGTTGTCGATTCGACGAACCGGCCTCTGATGCTTTCCGGATCAAATTCCTTTTCCGGAATCATTCCAAGTTCCCGTTTGGCATTCTCTTCGATCTTGGCAAGTTTTTCCTTGCGCTCGTCATAATATATGTACTTGTGCTCGAACCTTCTAGGTTCGCGTGTGCTGAACATTCCCATATCTAGTGCTTTCTATCCTTGAGCGTAGGCAACGGAATCTGCTTGCTCATTGCGTTACTCTTCAATTTCTGATCCTGTCTCTTCTCGCGCCAATAGAACACATCTTCAGGATCTATGGGACGTATGAAGTCAAACCAATTGAAATTGGCCAGGTACATTTTCGATTTTTCCAACTGGCTCATAGGATACATTACACCGTTAGACGCGCCGGTCACCTTGATTCGAGAGACAGTACCGTCACTGAAGAACGCCTGCAAATCACTCGCCGTCAACGTGTTCATTCCTATCATGACAGAATCATCCTCTTCCGGATAGAATATGCATTCAACATTGCCTCTGATGTTGGCCCTGTCCAGATGACCGTCTTTGAACCAAGCCTTGGTTTCACGACCGGTTATCTGATTGAAATGGACAGAATCATTCCATTGTACAAACAATGACTGCCCTATCACATGAGCCCAATCTACCGTGCTGTCATTCATGTAGACGATAATCTTTTCCCCAAGAATCTGCTGGTTTTCCGTCCAGACAATCGGGTCATAATACATTGTAAGGCTTGAATCGGCAGACGAAAACTGTATTGAGTCCGCCACAGCCTGAACATCAGTTCTGTAAATTCTGGCCCTGTGGTATGCACGCACATGACGTACCACTGTAGTATCAATTCTCAAAGAATCTGTCACAATGAGTTCTGAAGCCAATGTATCAATCTGAAGCGTATCGGTCTGAAGTGTATCAGCAAGATTCACACGAACGCTGTCAATAAGTGTAATCGATGCCAGAATCAGGCTGTCGGCATGAAGGAACAGACTGTCGCCCGATGAATATTCAATGGCAAGTGCCTTTCCTGTAACAACGGCAGAATCGGCATCACGGTCATAGAACACATATTCTCCCGAGATGTCCAGTTTGTCCTTATAGTCATTGATAATGACATTGCCAAACCCTCTGACCTGACCCTTGGCGCGTTCAACGGTCATACTGTCACCTGTCATTTGAATATTGTCTTCGTCACGGATGACAGTGGAACGGTCAAGCAGGAGAGCATAACCGCTGTCCGTATTGAAACTACCATTGCGGGTGTTTATCAAAGTGCCGTCTGACTTGACCTCTGACGGGCTGGTCAAATACGCCATATGCGTATCAGTATTGTATTCAAGCGTATCAGTCAGAATTTTATAGTCCGGACTTTCAAGAGATACCCCGTCACGGAATGTCGCAATTTTGTTACCAGTGTCAAACTGACCATACTGCGATATGAGAGTACTCTCCCCATCCATGAGTGTTCCACCCCTGAAGAACCAACCTATACCGGTATTTCTGTCATAGTTGAGGCTGTCAGTAAGCAGAACCATGCTGGTATTTTCCAACCTGACGTTGTCACGGACAATAAGCAGTCTGGAATTGCCGTCATATTTCATGGAATCGCCATACATGAACAGAGTATCACCCTGCTCAACGCGAACATTGTGATAGGCATTGAATGAATTGGACTTTTGAAAGAACAGAGCACTGTCACAATACATGTACATGCTGTCGTGACGGAATGTCACATTTCCTATCAGGCGTTGTGCGTCGGGATTGATCCAGTTTTCAAAGCGTATCTCGTCGGCGTTCAACAGATACACGTAGTCTGTAGAAGACAAAGAATCCTGTTCCTGCGCTCCCAGTTGGAGGGCAGAAAGAAAAAAAGCAAAAAACAACAAGAACCGTTTGAAACCCGTCATATACAACCGTTATCTTGTTCCCCAACCGGGATAGACGAAATCACCCTTATCCCATCCCGGAGAGATACGGACGTATGTTGTACGCTGTTTTTCACGAACCCACTTTTCAATGGCCTCATTCTGTTTGATATTTGAGACCATTTCATACAGTATCTCAAAATCATCGGCCATTGTTGCCCTATGTCCGGTTGTCTTTGATTTGAGTTTTACAATGGCACATGTAATCTTTCCATTCTGCAACTGCATTGCAAAAGGATCGGAAATCTCGCCCACATGCATATTGTTCACAACCTTGGCTATATCCGGATTAAGTTCCTGGAGTTGGAATTTGGACATTCCTACAGGATTGGAACTAGTACGATTTGCCATGAGCCCCTTGTTGTTCTTTGTCTCCTTGTCCTGTGAAAACGCTAGAACCTGCTCTTCAAAACTGTTCTTTCCAGAGCGGATATCCGCAGCTATTGAATCAAGTTTGGCAAGACGTTCGTTCACGCTTTCCATAGGAACCTCAGGCTTACGCAGGATATGACGGACCCGGACTCTGTCTCCCATGCGCTCAATGAGCTGTATGATATGAAATCCGTATTCCGTTTCAACTATTTTGGAAACCTTCGAGGGATCAGTCAGATTGAATGCTACAGCTGCAAATTCAGGAACCAGTTCCCCTTTGCCCTTAAAACCGCAATCTCCACCGTTTATGGCAGAGCCCGGGTCTTCCGAATACAATATTGCAAGAGTAGAAAAAGGAACGCTGCCAGACTGCACCCTTTCCGCGTAACCACGCAATTCCGCTTTAATCGCATCAATTTCTTCTTGAGGAACAACCGGATTCATTGTTATGATCTGCACCTCGACCTGAGTAGGAATATACGGTATCTCATCCTCCGGAATATCCTTCAAGTAACGTCTGACGTCGGCAGGTGTAACTTTAACACGTGACATGATCTGTTTCTTGACTTTGTCAACAGTCATTTCCTGATAGTACTGCTCAAACATGCGTTCCTTGATCTGGGCAGCGGTCATTCCACTGTACTCTTCAAGTTTTTCTTCGCTACCCCTCCGTTCAACCATGTTGTTATACGAATAGTTCACCTGTTGGCTGACTTCGGCATCGGTCACGAAGATACTGTCCAACTGCGCCTGATTCATGAACAGTTTGTTGACAGCCAACTGTTCGGGAATGATGCTGTACGGGTCACCATCAAAACGGATACCCTCCAGCTGGGCGTCACGTCTGACCTCTTCCACCTGTGACTTATATATAGCCTCGTCTCCGACAACCCATACAATTTCGTCAATGACATTGTTCTGAGCCTGTGCGGCAACGGCCGATGCGAACCAGACAAAGAGAAGACATATTCTGTTTATGCGGTTAATGTTCATTTGACTTCGTTATTGAAGAATATAATACTGTGGTCTTTCAGCGCTTTTTCATAAAGTCGGCTTTTGACAGAACGCATATAATCGACTTCGTTCCTATTAGTCAGAAGTCCGCGGATTCTGCCGGCTACGTTTTCCAAAGGTTCAACACTGCCCTTAGGAACAATCTCGCTGACATGCAGGAAATATGCGTTGTCATTGTCGGAAAACTCAAAGTGTCCTGTTTCTGCAACCGCATTCTCCAGCAGTCTGCCGTCAACAGGTATCATCATCTCTATCTCCTGAATACTGCGCCAACTGTCATAAAAGAATTCACAGCGCGCCGCATTACGAATGCTCAATTTTTCAATTTCCTCAAACGATGTATCATCTGTTCGGGTATACAAGCCTCTGAAACGTGCAATATCACGCGACTTGGCCGGAACAATCAGAAAAAGTCCCTTGACAACCGTATGATCCAGAATGAACAGGTCCGGATTAGCCACATAGAAACTGTCCACCTGTTGCTGACTGATTTTAGTCCTGAATTTCTGTTGTATCAGATTACGCTGGTATTCATGCTCGTAAAGCGACCTCCTGTAATTTTCAACAAGTTGCTCAATTTCACGGGTATCAGGAACATTACGTTTTGCGTTCTCATAAAACAGGACATCCTGAATCCAATTGTCAATGTAACGTTGTGCGAATACGGCACTGTCTTCTCCTGTAAGGCCTACGGGCAAGGCCATCATGACATCTTCCGCATAAAGGACATCGGAACTTACCTGCACCAGGGCCTTTTTCCCATTCACAAGACTTGCATCCGGTTTCTTCATGCATGACAGCAACACTGCCGGCATAATGCATAGTGACAGGACAGTTATGCCAACAGACTTGAAGACAGAATAATGATGCATGACAAATCAGAAAGATATCTGTTTCAAAACCTTTTTGTTGATTTTGTAACTGTATTTTTTGTGAAGTTTCTTCAGCCATTCCTTTTCAAGATAGCTGCGATACTTGTCGGAAACCCATACCAGATCATCATCAATCGTTTCGGGCCGATTAATCTTTTGTCCGAGCACACGAGTACACGGATAACCGTTCATAAGCTCAAAATCACCCTCATTGAATACAAGTTTATCTACATATTCATTCTGGCCTTTGGCAAACAAACCGTTTCCATTCTTGCCACGCAAAATTCTCACTTTAATATCACGGCCATTATACGCTAGCACCAACTGAGCCCATTCGTCCACCGGATGGCCAGAAAGCAAGTCTTCCACCTCATGGAACACTTCCTCACTTCTACAGAAGAAGACCATTCCTCTAAAGCGAGGCACATCATAATCAAAAAACTTCTGATTTGAATTAAAGAAGGCTTTCATACCTTCAACATCCGTCTGCGGTTTACTCAGAATTTCCCTATCCAGTACATCAAACAAAAGCAGACCGTCATGATACTCACGAGAAGCATGTAAAAACTCAGGTACAATCATTTCAAGATTATCCTGCATATATTTAATGATTGAATCAGAGTCCGACAATCCCCAATTAGTACCATCCGAATACCTTGCAGCCATTCTGAGTTTGGACTGATTCACTATATCCTGCCGAGAATACATCCATTTGTACAACGATTTCTCGTTCTGCTCATATGTGCCCAAAGCATGACGGTCAATAACTTGCGCAAGAAAGAAAGTACCATTATCGAAAAAAGGTCTGCTTGTTTCTCCGACATTCAGACCGAAAATAATATCGGCTATATATTCAGGAAACATTGACCTTGAAACCAACCCGATTGAGCCACCTTTTGATGCACTTTCATCAGATGAATAACGACGTGCGATATCCGAAAAATCCGCACCCAAAGTTATTGCTTCATACAGTGAATCAGCAAAAATGGCACAACGCTCCATGCTATAGTAATCGGTTGAATCCGGCTCAAGCGCAATAAGTTTCAGGAATGCAAGTCCAGATGGTCCAATTTCTATAACAGAAGCCTCATAAGACATATGTGCCACCGAGTCAAGATAAGTCGTATCGTACACATAAGCGTACATCTCCATCTCACGGTAGCTGTTGAATTCATCAATGAATGATTGCAAAGTGTCAAAACCCTCATCAACTGCTGCCTGTACCTTCATTTTGTAGTCAACATACATTTTTGCATAGTCGCTGACCGACAACTCATGTTTTGCATCAGCATATTCGTTCCTTTGAATAAAGTATTGAAACTCTGACAGGCCGACATCTTTGCCTGCAACAGTCATGACAACAGGATCATTATCTGTCGCTCCAACAAGCGATGATAACGAGAAGGCCAGGAACATCAATGCAAGATACTTTCTCATAGCAGTTCAAATAGTTAGTTAAGTGCAGTCTGATTATTCGTGACGACTGTAGTTCGGGGCTTCGCTGGTAATTGCCACATCATGAGGATGGCTTTCATTCATTCCAGCATTGGTAATGCGGACGAACTTAGCCTTGTGGAGTTCCTCAATGTTCGGAGCACCACAGTAACCCATACCCGAGCGCAGACCACCGGCAAGCTGATAGACAACCTCATACAAAGTTCCCTTGTAAGGAACACGGGCAGCAATACCTTCCGGAACAAGTTTGCGGGTATCCTTTGTATCAGCCTGGAAATAGCGGTCTTTGGAACCGTTCTCCATTGCCTCAAGAGAGCCCATACCGCGATACGACTTGAATTTACGGCCGTTAAAGATGATGGTCTCACCAGGAGATTCCTCAGTACCGGCAACCAGAGAGCCGAACATGACACAATCACCACCGGCAGCTAAAGCCTTCACAACATCACCTGAGTAACGCAGGCCACCATCTGCAATGATTGGTACGCCTGAGCCCTTGATGGCAGAATAAACATCGTATACGGCAGAAACCTGAGGAACACCAATACCGGCAATTATACGGGTTGTGCATATTGAGCCAGGTCCCATACCAACCTTCACGGCATCGGCTCCAGCCTCGACAAGCATCTTGGCAGCAGCACCGGTAGCAATGTTTCCTACAACTATATCAATATTCTTGAAACTTGCCTTGGCCTCCTTGAGTTTGGCAATGACACCCTTGCTGTGTCCGTGGGCGGTGTCAATCACTATAGCATCGGCACCAGCCTCAACAAGTGCCTCCATGCGGTCCAGAGTATCAACCGTCACACCTACCCCGGCAGCAACGCGAAGACGGCCTTTGCTGTCCTTGCACGCCATCGGTTTGTCCTTGGCCTTGGTGATATCCTTGTACGTGATAAGACCTATCAGTTTGCCCTTGTTGTCAATGACAGGCAGTTTTTCAATCTTGTTTTCCTGAAGAATCTGTGAAGCTGCCTCCATGTCAACCTGCTGGAATGTGGTGACAAGATTCTCCTTAGTCATGACATCCTCAATCTTGACATCATAATTCCGTTGGAATCTGAGATCACGGTTGGTGACTATACCACAGAGTTTTCCGTCATCTTCAACAACCGGTATGCCACCAATATGATATTCAGCCATAAGGGCAAGCGCATCACTTATCGTGTTTGAACGGTGAATGGTGACAGGATCGTAAATCATGCCGTTTTCGGCACGCTTCACTATTGCCACCTGACGCGCCTGTTCTGCAATAGGCATATTCTTGTGTATGACACCGATGCCACCTTCACGGGCAATGGCTATTGCCATGCGTGATTCGGTCACAGTGTCCATTGCTGCCGTAACGAACGGGATATTCAGACTGATGTTGCGTGAAAATCTTGACGAAAGGTTGATATCACGCGGCAATACTTCCGAATAAGCCGGAATAAGCAGTACATCGTCGAATGTCAGGCCCTCCATGGCCACTCTATCTTCAAAAAATGACATAATATTGTTTTGTATTTGATTAATTTCCCATTTCAGATATGAACTTGATTCTCACAAGTCTTATCTCCTCTTCCGAATATTCATCTCCCAATTCATCCAATGCATCTTCAATCGAATCGCTTTCAGACTCCTTGAAATAGTCATAAATATCCATCCACCGGTCCTCATCCATGACACTCTCAACAAAGTAGTCAATGTTCAGCTTCGTTCCGGAATAGACAATAGCCTCTATTTCTGTCAGCAGTTCATCAAAGTCTATACCCTTGCTGATTGCAATGTCGTCAAGCGCGACCTTCATGTCAATGCTTTGGACGATGCTGATTTTAAGCTTTGACTTGTTGGCTACCGTCTTTACACGCATGTCTTCCGGACGTTCTATCTCATTTTCCTCGACATGACGTTTTATCAGATCTATGAACTCCTGACCATAACGTTTGGCCTTGCCGGCCCCCACGCCTGGAATATTCTGAAGTTCATCAAGCGTAACCGGATATGTGGTAGCCATGGCCTCCAGTGACGGATCCTGGAAAATGACGTATGGTGGAAGTTCCAGATGCTTCGAAAGCTTCTTTCTGAGATCCTTGAGCATTGAATAAAGCTCCGGATCAACTGCAAAGGAACCGCCTCCGCGCATCGGGCCCTCGGATTCCTCGTCTTCAAACTCATTATCCTTGACTATGAAGAACGGAACCGGTTTCTCCAGGAACTGCTGGCCCTCCGGAGTAACTTTCAGCAATCCGTAATTCTCAACGTCCTTACGCAGATAGCCTGCTATCAAAGCCTGACGTATTACGGCATTCCAAGTCCTTTCATCTTCATCGCTGCCCGAGCCGAAGACTTCAAGTTCATCGTGCATGTGGTCAGTTATGACCGATGTCTCCTTGCCTAGCAGCAAGTCTATTATGTAGTCTGACTTGAAATTCTCCTTGACAGCAATAATTGCTTCAAGCACAGTTTCAAGAAGCTGTTTCGCCTCAACCTTCTTCTTCGGATTCAGACAGTTGTCACAATTGCCGCAATTATCAACATCATAGTTCTCACCAAAATAATGGAGAAGCAGTTTGCGACGACAGACTGATGATTCACAATATGCTGTAGTTTCCTGCAGGAGCTGACGGCCTATATCCTGTTCGGCCAAAGGTTTGCCTTCCAGGAACTTTTCAAGTTTCTGCACATCCTTGCTGCTGTAGAATGCCACACACTGGCCCTCGCCACCATCACGTCCTGCGCGTCCGGTTTCCTGATAGTAGCCTTCAAGGCTCTTTGGAATGTCATAGTGGATAACATAACGGACATCAGGTTTGTCAATGCCCATACCGAAAGCGATGGTTGCAACTATGACATCGATCTTCTCCATGATGAAGGCATCCTGTGTCTTTGTACGGGCCTGCGCCTCCATGCCGGCATGATATGCCATTGCCTGAATGTCATTTGCCTTCAGGATCTCAGCAAGTTCCTCAACCTTCTTGCGTGACAGACAGTATATGATACCGGACTTACCCGGATTCGACTTTATGAAACGGATAATTTCCTTATCTACGTTCTTTGTCTTGGGCCTGACCTCATAGTAAAGATTGGCACGATTGAATGATGATTTGAAATCGACAGCATCCGGAATGCCAAGGCTCTTCTTGATATCATCACGGACCTTGTTGGTTGCCGTCGCAGTAAGTGCAATGACCGGAGCCTGACCGATTTCGTTGATTATCGGTCTTATTCTGCGGTATTCCGGACGGAAGTCATGTCCCCATTCGGATATGCAGTGAGCTTCATCAATCGCGTAGAATGAAATCTTAATCTTCTTCAGAAAATCAACGTTCTCTTCTTTTGTGAGCGATTCCGGTGCCACATACAGAAGTTTCGTTTTGCCCGAAAGAATATCGTTCTTTACAAGTTCTATTGAAGTCCTGGTCAAAGACGAATTGATGAAATGCGCTATTCCATCTTCTTCACTCAAATTGCGCATCGCATCCACCTGATTCTTCATAAGAGCTATGAGCGGCGATATGACTATCGCTGTTCCGTCCATAAGAAGAGCGGGTAACTGATAGCACAGAGACTTGCCTCCACCGGTTGGCATGAGCACAAATGTATCCTTGCCCTCCATGAGATTGGAGATGATAGCCTCCTGATCTCCTTTGAAAGTGTCAAAGCCAAAATGCTCCTTGAGCGCCTCGAACAGATTTACATTGCTTATTGCCATATTCAATATATAAAAAACTTGCTTTCCACCTTTTAGGGATAGAAAACAAAGTTAAATACAAGAAAACCAAACCTGCAAGTTTTTTGCAGTAAAAAATGCCAATTAAATACAAAAATTCAGGAGTTGCCAAATGCCGCGCCATTCGCCTTGTCCAGCTGCGTACGGGCATACTCCAATGTGACCTTGAATGTCTTTGCCGATGACGACGGAGCTTCAAACATAGCATCAACCATTATGGTTTCAACAATTGACCTCAGACCGCGCGCACCGAGTTTGAATTCTACGGCCTTGTCAACTACAAAGTCAAGAACTTCCGGTTCAAAAGCCAGTTCAATTCCGTCAATTGCAAACAGTTTGACATACTGTTTTACTATTGAATTCTTCGGTTCTGTAAGAATGTTCCTCAGAGCCTTCTTGTCCAGCGGATCCAGACTTGTCACCACAGGCAGTCGTCCTATTATTTCCGGGATGAGCCCGAATGACTTCAGGTCCTGCGGTGAAACATACTGCATAAGCCTGTTCATATCAACCTTATCCCGAACTTCCACCGATTCGAATCCGACAACCTGAGTTTTCAGACGATTCGCAATCTTTCTTTCAATACCATCAAAAGCACCTCCACAGATAAACAGTATGTTTTTTGTGTCAACCTGTATGAACTTCTGTTCCGGGTGTTTGCGTCCTCCCTGAGGCGGGACATTGACGACAGACCCTTCAAGCAGTTTGAGAAGCCCCTGCTGGACTCCCTCACCCGACACGTCTCTGGTAATGGAAGGGTTGTCACCCTTTCTTGCTATCTTGTCAATCTCGTCAATGAATACAATGCCGCGCTGGGCAGCCTGCACATCATAATCGGCCACCTGCAACAATCTTGAGAGCAGGCTTTCCACATCCTCGCCAACATATCCGGCTTCGGTCAGGACGGTTGCATCAACTATCGTGAACGGAACCTTCAACAGTCTGGCGATGGTTTTTGCAAGCAAAGTCTTTCCTGTTCCCGTAGGACCGACAAGAATCACATTGCTTTTTTCTATGTCAGTGTCATTGTCCGTATCTGCCGCATTCTGAAGAACCCTTTTGTAATGATTGTAAACAGCCACCGAGAGATACCGTTTTGCCGCATCCTGACCGATGACATAATCATCAAGATACTTTTTGATATCTTTCGGTTTGGGCAGATCAGTGAGACTGAACTGTTTCGGAGTATCATTCTGTTTGCTCTCGCGCACCAGTTCAGCGGCCTTTTCGGCACATTCATTACAGATGCAGGCGTCAAGACCGGTTATAAGATAACCTACCTCCCCGTCCGTACGACCGCAGAAACCGCAAGTTCTACCTTTTTTTGAGACTGCCATTCCTGTTATTTGCGTTTTTCAAGAATCTGGTCAATCATTCCATAATCCTTGGCTTCCTGCGCAGACATCCAGTAGTCACGGTCGCTATCCTGCCAAACCTTGTCAAAAGGAGTGTGTGAATGATCAGATATGATTGTGTAAAGTTCTTTCTTCATTTTCTGAATTTCACGGGCAGTAATCTCAATGTCGCTTGCCTGACCCTGAACACCGCCGAGCGGCTGATGAATCATGACGCGGCTGTGCGGCAGTGCAGAACGTTTGCCTTCGTTTCCTGCGACAAGAAGTACCGATGCCATACTGGCGGCAAGGCCGGTACAGATAGTGGCTACAGGGCTGGATATGAACTGCATGGTATCATAGATTCCCAGGCCGGCAGTAACAGAACCGCCGGGGGAATTTATATAGATCGATATTTCTCTGGTCGGATCGACAGAATCCAGATACAGCAGCTGCGCCTGGATGGTGTTGGCCGTATAGTCACTGATTTCGGTTCCCAGGAAGATGATGCGGTCCATCATAAGACGGCTGAACACATCCATCTGGGTCACATTGAGCTGCCTTTCCTCCAGAATATACGGGTTCAGGTACTCGGACTGGGCCTTGATCACATCATCAAGCACCTGACTGTTCAAGCCCTGGTGTCTGGTGGCAAATTTTCTGAATTCGTCCATGCAAGAGATTATGATTCTATTTTACTTTGTTTCAAAAAGCTTGTTGAATTCCTCAACCGTAACCTTCTTGTTCTTGAGTTTCACCTGAGACTTGAGAGCTGCGGAAAGTTTGGTCTCAACGGCACGGTTTACAAGGCCGTCTACGGTTTCACGCTTCTTGAGCATTTCCTTTGAATAGTTGTCCAGCATTTCATCCGGAATATTCATCATTCCGTACTGGGCAAACTGTGCGCGTGTTGCCTCGCGGGCCATATTCTTGACATCCTCATCCTCAACCTTGATACCGTTGGCCTCAACCAGCTTCTCCTGGATAAGGTGCCATGACAGTTCCTCAAGGCTGCGTGCGAACGACTCGTCATCGACAGTCTTGCCTTCAGCATTTGAGTTCATGATACGGCGCAGCAACTCGTCAGCATATTCCAGCTTGCCGACCTTTTCCATGAGGTACTTGCGTACATCCAACAGGAAACGATAGTCGCAGTCAGGAGCAAAACCTGCTGTCAGAGACTCTTCAACCTTGGTGCGGAATTCCTTCTCGTCCTTGACGGCATCCTTGCCGAACACACGGTCAAACACTTCCTGATTCAGTTCAGCGGGAACAAAACGGGTAATATCCTGAATGGTATATGAGAAATCGCACTTGATTCCTGCAACTTCCTCTTTCTTGCGGTTGAGCAGAGATGCCATTTCAATATCGTTGCCCTGATATGCTACCGATGGATTGAACTTGATTTCAGCACCTTTCTTTGCAGCTGCGAACAGAGCCTTCTGTGCATCATCCTTAATATAATCAGGCATCATGGCTGCACCTTCAACCACAATACCGGCCTCATTCAGAGAACCGTCCATATTGAGTTCTACAAGACGGCCCTTGATCATGTCACCGGCCTGATATTCATCAACCTGCTCATACTTGCCATTCTGCTGGGCGTATGCCTTGACCTGATTGTCAACCATTTCAGGAGTAACCTTGATCTGGTAGTAGGTTATGGTGTCGTCCTTGCCAATCTGAACGTCAAATTCAGGAGCAAGCGCAATGTCAAAATAGAAAGTCTGGTCATCATCATCAATGCTCATTCCGGCTTCCTTCTCCTCATTTGGAAGAGGTTCGCCAAGCATATTGATTTTATTGTCCTTTATGTAAGAGAATACCTTGTCCTGAAGAAGCTTGTTGATTTCGTCGGCCTTTATCTGCTTGCCGTACATTTTCTGGACCAGCGCCATCGGAACCATACCCGGACGGAAGCCAGGCATATTAACCTTCTTCTTGGCATCTTTAAGAGCCTTGTCAACATTTCCCTGATAATCAGCCTTTTCAAGACTTACGGTAAGAAGGCCCTGTACCTTGCTTACATTCTCAAACTTTACGTTCATTCTCGGTTTATTATTATGATTGTTACTATTCCATATACCAACGTCAGGACGGTTGGGTCCACCCCTTCGTAATTAATCCGCGAAATTACTCCAATAATCAGCAAAACTGAAATAATTTGAGATTTTTTTGCATTAGCATGGCCGTCTTTCAGCAGGATTAAGACATAGTTTTGTAACTTTGCGCCAAAAGACAGGGTTAGCATGGAAGAAAACCACAAAATGGTGCTCCGCACCGAAGGGCTTGTCAAACGTTACGGCAAGAGAACCGTTGTAAGCCACGTATCCATAAACGTGAAGCAGGGCGAAATAGTCGGTCTGCTCGGACCGAACGGAGCGGGAAAGACAACATCGTTCTATATGACCACCGGTCTTATTACCCCGAACGAAGGCAGAATATTCCTTGATGATCAGGACATTACCGATTATCCGGTATACAAAAGGGCAAGAGCGGGAATAGGTTATCTGGCGCAGGAAGCCAGTGTATTCCGCAAAATGACCGTTGAAGACAACATAGCATCAGTTCTTGAACTTACCGGCAAACCTCTTGACTACTGTCGCGAAAAACTGGAAAGTCTCATTCAGGAATTCAGTCTGCAGAAAGTGCGCAAGAACCTTGGCGACCGCCTTTCAGGCGGCGAGCGCCGCCGTACGGAAATTGCGCGCTGCCTTGCAATAGAACCGAAGTTCATTATGCTTGACGAGCCATTCGCCGGCGTTGACCCAATTGCTGTCGAAGACATCCAGCAGATTGTCTGGAAGCTCAAAGACCGCAACATAGGCATTCTGATCACAGACCACAACGTGCATGAAACACTGAGCATAACAGACCGCGCATACCTTCTGTTTGAAGGACGCATTCTGTTTCAGGGTTCCCCAGAAGAACTGGCCGCAAATCCTATAGTAAGGGAAAAGTATCTCAGCCAGAGTTTTGAGCTCAAGAAAAAGACTTTCCAGAGCGAATGACACTGAAACGTGCAATTGCAATCACGGTTTGCTTTCTAACACTTTTGCCTGGCTATGCCATCCAGAAACGTCGCGGACAGGGGCCTCTTGTTCCAGAATGGGTCCTACCCACAGACCGTGACAACCCCGTGCTCTGGTCCGATGCTCCGCAAGGCCTGACCAAGGCTGCCGCGCCTGGCAGTTACGCCACCACCAAGGTAGACAGAACAGGAGAGCATGAATACCTGCTCATACTTGCCGATTTCAAGGACCTGCATTTTTCCATCCAGGACAATTCTGCTCTCATAAAGTACTATGACCGTGCATTCAATGAGCCAGGATATGTTGACTACAACACATACCAGCACAGGGAGAATGTTGGCGGACAGATTAAAACCGTTACCTATAATGGCGTTCACGGTAGTGTGGCAGACTATTTTGAATCCCAGTCTTACGGACAATACAAGCCCAGATTCCGGGTTGTTGGTCCTGTTCACCTGCCACAGGGATATGCCCATTACGGCAGGAACAGGAACGGCATGGACATAAGCGACTCCATTCATTCTTTTGTGCATTCCATCTGTGCCGATCCCAGCATAGACTCCATCCTGGCTCAATATGCAGATAATGGAAATATAGCCCAGCTGTCCATAATTTATGCCGGAAGGGGCGAGAACTATAGCGGTTCAGACCCCAATACCATCTGGCCGCAGGCCGATACCATAAATCTGAACAACCGTCATGGAATAAAGGATATAAGATTTGTCTGCTCATGCGAGCTGTTCTGGGACAGCGATACCATTTTGGACGGTATTGGTGTATTCTGCCACGAATTCTCACACATGCTCGGACTCCCGGATTTTTACTACACCACAAACAGTACGGCATCAGAGACCAATGCCGCCATGGGAACCTGGAGTCTGATGGATTACGGAGCCTATGACAACGGAGGCTTCTCACCGGTTGGTTACACTGCCTTTGAAAAGTATTGCATGGGCTGGCTCGAGATAGAGGACATAACAGAACCTGGCACTTACACCCTGGATGAAATAAGCCAGAATCCGTCAGGCGGCAGGCACGTAGCCTACAGGCTGAACTCGCCGGATTACAACGATGACATGTTTATTATTCTGGAGAACCATCAGCAGACTGGCTGGTACAGCTACCATGCAGCAAGCGGACTCATGGTTACAGCGGTAAGCTACAACAGCAGGAACTGGGCAAACAACAGTGTAACTACAACTGCCAACAAGCGTTATGCCATACTCCCGGCCGACAACAACTACAGCCGTTCCAGCAATGCGGGCGATCTGTTCCCATACAACAGCACGGACAGTATTACAACACTCGGCAAGCCCCAGCTCAAGGCCGGCACATCGTTCCCTCTGTACTCAATCTATGGAATAAGGAACAATAATGGAATTGTATCATTCCAGGCCAGTGCCGACATGCCAACCCATGTCCACGTCCAGAGTGCATGCGCAACCAACATCAAGCTAGAAGGCGGAACTCTCAAAATTACAGCACCGGAAGGCACTATGGTATGGATTCACGATATGTCGGGCCACACAGCCTATCAGACCGTAATGGAAGGGCAAGAAAAAACCGTACCTGTTCCCGGGCATGGCATATGGCTCGTAAAATGCGGTACGGTTGTTAGAAAAATCAGATACTGAATAATCTGAGTCTTATTTCTGGCGGATAAAGATATTAATAGGTGTTCCGCTGAAATCCCATTTTTCCCTGATTTTGTTTTCCAGGAATCTCTTGTAGGGATCCTTTACATACTGCGGCAGGTTTGCAAAGAACACAAAACTTGGAATCTGTGGTCCCTGCAACTGGGTGCAATACTTAATCTTAATATATTTTCCCTTGGTTGAGGGTGGCGGATAAGACTCAATAAGAGGCAGCATTTCAGCGTTCAGCTTGCCGGTTGACACACGGTATGTCTTGTGCATATACACGTCCTTGGCGCATTCAAGCACTTTGAGTATGCGCTGTT
Organism: Bacteroidaceae bacterium; assembly: GCA_024398755.1. Lineage (GTDB taxonomy): Bacteria > Bacteroidota > Bacteroidia > Bacteroidales > Bacteroidaceae > Colenecus. The sequence goes on from JAKSIQ010000005.1 coordinate 19,315, forward strand.
TCTCTATGGCCGATGTGAACACTATCGGGAAATCGGTGAACGGAGCCAGACGCGAACGTATGGCCTCAGTGTAATTTTTCATTACCTGAGCGCTGCGGTCTTCTATCAGATCCCATTTGTTGACCACGACCACGAGCCCCTTCTGGTTCTTGACAATGAGAGAGACTATGTTCATGTCCTGGCTCTCGATTCCACGTGTGGCATCAAGCATGAGTATGCACACATCGCTGTTTTCGATGGCGCGTATGGAGCGCATTACGGAATAGAACTCAAGATCCTCTTCCACCTTGCTTTTTTTGCGAATGCCCGCTGTATCAACCAGGTAAAAGTCAAAACCGAACTTGGTATACCTTGTGTAAACGGAATCGCGTGTGGTGCCGGCAATATCGGTCACTATATTACGGTCCTCGCCGATAAAGGCGTTGACAATGGAACTCTTGCCTACATTCGGACGGCCTACAACAGCAAAGCGGGGAATATTGTCTTCTGTAACCTGACCGTCATCCTGCGGCAATTTTGAAACCACAAGGTCAAGCAGGTCTCCGGTTCCGCTACCGTTGGCGGCAGAAATGCTTACCGGGTCGCCCAAGCCAAGCGAATAGAACTCAGCGGCAGCGTACTGCAGTTCGAACGTATCCATCTTGTTGGTGACAAGAATTACCGGACGATTTGAGCGGCGCAGTATATCTGCAACCTGATCATCCAGATCTGTCAGACCGTTCTTTATGTCAACCATAAACAGAATAAGGTCTGCCTCTTCAATGGCGACAGAAACCTGTTTGTTGATTTCCTCCTCGAAGACATCGTCGGAGTTCACCACCCATCCGCCTGTATCAACTACTGAAAAAGTACGGTTACCCCACTCGCACTTTCCGTACTGACGGTCACGCGTCGTACCTGCCTCATCATCTACGATAGCCTGACGCGTCTGCGTAAGGCGGTTGAATAGAGTTGACTTGCCTACATTGGGGCGGCCGACTATTGCTACAAGGCTGCTCATATTTATGGTATATTATTTGTTTGTCAATCCTGTTCGTATCCAAAGTTACGAAGTTCTCTGTCAGAACTGCGCCAATCCTTGTCAACTTTCACGAACAGTTCCATGAAAATCTTTTTTCCGAAGAACTTTTCCAGATCGGTTCTTGCCTCGACAGCCACACGTTTCAACGCCTGTCCCTCGTGACCTATGATAATGCCCTTCTGAGATTCCCGCTCAACAAAAATCACGCAGTTTATCAGAATTCTGCTTTTGTTCTCCTTGAACTGGTCAACTGCCACTTCGACCGAATAAGGTATTTCCTTGTCATAATGAAGCAGTATCTTCTCGCGGACAATCTCAGATACGAAGAAACGCGCCGGCTTGTCAGTCAGCTGGTCCTTGTCAAAATAAGGAGGACTGTCAGGAAGCAGTTCGTTCACCCTCTTCATTATAGCATCAACACCAAAACGTTTTGCCGCAGAAATAGGGATTATTTCAGCATTAGGAAGGCTGGCATGCCATGATTCGACCAGTTTGACCAGATTAGGCTGGTCAGTCAGATCAATCTTGTTGATGACCAGAATGACAGGAACCTTCAATGCGCGTACCTTGTCGAGAAAATCCTGGTTCTTGTCGGCCTTTTCAACGACATCGGTCATATATATCAGCACATCGGCATCAACAAGAGCCGATTGGGAAAAGGCAAGCATCGACTCCTGAAGTTTGTAGTTGGGTTTCAACACGCCAGGCGTATCTGAAAACACAATCTGAGAATCTTCAGTGTTGACAATGCCCATAATCCTGTGACGGGTTGTCTGGGCCTTGAAAGTGGCTATTGAAATGTGTTCACCCACCAGCAGGTTCATCAGAGTTGACTTGCCCACATTCGGGTTGCCCACGATATTTACGAATCCGGCTTTGTGCATTGTTATGGAAACGGGTCAAAAAAAACGCATCTTTTAGTAGGATGCGTTTTTCAGGAATTTCGTCATTCAGCGGCCTGCTGCTTTACTACTGCAAGTTTGCCTCTGTAATAACCGCACTCAGCGCATACTGTGTGATAAACGTGCCAAGCTCCACAGTTCGGGCAGATTGCAAGAGTCGGAGCAATTGCCTTATCGTGGGTCCTTCTTTTCGCAGTTCTTGTCTTTGACTGCCTTCTTTTAGGATGTGCCATTTTGTTTTAGTTTTAATCGTTATCGTTTTCAATCATATTTTTCAAATCGTCCCAACGCGGATCTGTTTCAGTCTGTCCCGTCTGTTCCTCCTGATCTTCGCCCACGGTAAGTTCATCAAGCTTTTCCATCATGCCCTTGTTGCATTTTCCAGGAGCATGGACATGCTTGATTGGAATTGCCAAGGCAATGAACTCATAGATATACCATGCAACGTTCACAAAGCCCTGAACCTCCGGTACTATGACAACATCACCGTCATCTCCGAAATCGGCTCCCAGTTTAACCTTAAGCTCACCGCTGTTTTCTATTTGCAACGGCATATCATCAAGGCAACGGTCACAGGTCACAACTACAGTTCCGGCAACTGAAAAAAACAATTTGTACAGGCCCGAAGCTTTTGTCACGGCAAGATTCACATCAACCTTACCATTCCGGACTTCGTCTCCTTCGACAACTGAAAAGAAGTCCTGATCAACTGTCCACTGATATTGGGCCTGCTGTTCTTTCAGGTCCTTCAGTTCCACATTGTACTTATCCAGTCTGCCCATCAAACAATTTTTTCGGGGCACAAAGATAGACATTTATTTTTCAGAACGGAAACTTTCAGGCTCTCTTTTTTCCAATTTACCGACAAACTGAGAAAAACGCCACGCTCAGCAGGGAAGCTCAATACGGAAAGTGGTTCCCTTGCCCGCCTCAGAGCGAAGAACGAAGATGCGGCCGTCATGATACTCACAGACAATACGACGAGCCAATGACAGTCCAAGCCCCCACCCTCTTTTCTTAGTGGTGAAACCAGGGTCAAAAACGCTCTTCCATTGTCCCTTTGGTATTCCTTTTCCAGTATCGCTCACCTCAATTGCAACATGATTCTTTTCCTGGACAAGGCCAACAGACAATATACCATGACCCTCCATCGCGTCGACTGCATTCTTGCAGAGATTTTCTATAACCCAGCCCAATAAAGCCTGATTGACGGGAGCCAGAACAGGCACTGGCGGAATATTACATTCATACATGATTGTCTGGGGCGAACGTCGCCTTGTATAGTCAACGACCGACTGAAGCAGCAAGGCAATGTCATACGGCTGCGTCTCTGGCATTGACCCTATCTTGGAAAAGCGGTCTGCAACCATCTGAAGACGGTCTACATCTTTTTCCATCTCTTCAATAAGAGAATCATCATATTTGTCTTTGAACAGTTCTGTCCACGCCATAAGCGAAGAAATCGGAGTGCCAAGCTGATGGGCTGTTTCCTTTGAAAGCCCCACCCACACCATATTCTGCTCCGTCTTTTTAAAACTCAGCAGTGCAAATATTGCAAGAAGCACAAACAGGACCACGACAGACATCTGAATATACGGGTAGACCGTCAGGCGGTTCAGAAGCAGCGATTCTCCAAAACACACCTCATTATAATGTTCATGATCATCGTCATCATACCATATCTTGATTGCATTGCCGGCCTGACGCATCTGGTCAAGATGTCGGGCAATGCAGGACACTGTATCAGATTTGCCGAAATCAATATTCTGATAGCTCATGACATTGTCATCCTGATCAACCACGATGACAGGAATCGTCTTGTTTCCTGAAATCACAGCCAGCACAAGACTCAAATCCGTATTCTCATCTGCAGCATTGAAAGAATGATAAGCCTGTGCAAAAAGTTCCATTTTGGCAAGCTCTTCTTCAGACAAATCACGGGTAAGTTTCTGCGAAATGATAAGCGACAACAATGCAATTATTACAGCTATCACTATCAGCAAGGTCCTGACTTTCTTGAATTCCCAACCTTTTGACATCTTATTCAAATCCGTTTTGAATAATAAACGGATTCACCATTATAATATTGTCCTGCAATATGGATGTGGGATGTCAGATGCGGAAAAGGCGTAGCGCATTCTCGTATGTGGTTTGCGCCACCTCGTCAACGCTGCAATTCCAATTGTCAGCAAGAGCCTGTGCTGTATGAACCATGAAAGCCGGTTCGTTGCGTTTGCCCCTCATAGGGACAGGGGCCAGATACGGACAGTCGGTTTCAAGCAGAATCCTGTCATGCGGTATAACGCTCAAAGCCTGCGGTACCACAGATTTTCTATACGTTATCACACCGCCTATGCCGAACATCATGCCGTCATACTCCATCAGACGCAATGCCTCATCAACTGAGCCGGAAAAACAATGGAATACGCCCCTCAATCCCGTTCCCCGGAACCTGTCAAGCACTTCGCACATCTGGCTATGGCTGTCACGGCTGTGAATAACGACAGGCATATCATATTCAAGTGCCCATTCTATCTGAGTCGAAAAAGAAACAATCTGGTCTTGCAGACGGGTATCGTCCCAATGCAGATCCAGTCCGGTTTCACCTATTCCTATATAGCGGCACAGCCCACTTGCACGATCTTCATCGAGTATTCGCTTCAAAAAGTCCAGTTGAGGTCTGATATCGGGCTCAAGGTCTTCCGGATGAAGTCCTATCATCGGATGGCATAACCCAGGCCATCTGTCACACAGAGAAAGCATGGACGTCAGAGTATGTGTATTGATATTGGGAAGCAGAAGTTTTCCTATACCGGAAGAAACGGCACGCTCCACAACTTTGTCCGCATCGTCAGCAAACGCTTCATCAAAGACGTGACAATGGGTATCAATGAGACTTCTTTTTCTCACCAGGACGGTAGTAGTATATCACACCATACTTGCGACAGGCGTTCAGCCGGGCTTCACCGGCCAGATTGGCAAAATGAGATTCAATGGTGTTCCAAACCTCAAGTATCAGTGCGTCCAATTCCGGCCTCAAGGCAGCAACCGCTGCCAGACTGTCATCTGTCTTGGTTCTCAACTGCTGATGTCTGTCATAGAGCTCACGGAAAAGGTCATAATGGACATTCACCTTTGCAATAGTCGGATTCATCATCGGCAATCCACCCTTCTGAGTCCTTGCCCTTTCACCCGCAATGGCATTCTGGCAACAACGAATTACAGCCGCGTCCGACGACAGGTCCGGCAGTTCTGCAGAATCTTCAGGCAATGAATAAAGGACACGTTCCTTAGTCTTGATTTCGCCACGTTTGACAGCGAGATTGAAGACCGTCAGAAAATGAGACACATACATATGAGCATTCTTCAATTTCTTCTGATATGCCGCCGATTTGGAAAAACAGTTCTGCTGATACAGACAAGAGCAATACAAATCCGAAGCCTCCTTGAACTGCTTCAGTTTTCTTTCAACCCTGTTGAACAATTCCGGAGGAAGAACAGGTATATACAGTTCATTGTCGCGGATTGCATCAATCGCTGTGCTCAAAGTCCTGATTCTGGCCTGGTCGGTATTCGGTAATCTGCGATATGGCATGGTCTTCAGTTATTGTTCTCTATAAAGAAGGCTGCGCGAATATGCCTTCAACTCTGTCTTGCGGTTGTCTGGCAGCGACACGCTTTCCAGTTCAGACAAAGCCTTGTCAAAATAGCAGGCAATAAGATTCTCGGCAAGTTCTTTCACACCTACAGCATTGTATATGGCTGTAACTGCGGCAATCTTGCTGTCAGGATTGTCTCCTGTATAACAAGCCCATCTGTCCAGTTCCTTTTTCTGTTCCGCATCAGCCATTCTGTATGCATTGATATACATGAAGGTCTTCTTGTTGCACAGGATGTCACCGCCGATTTTCTTTCCGAAAACGGACGGATTGCCATAAACGTCAAGCAAATCATCCTGCAACTGGAATGCCAGACCCAGCTTCTCACCGAAAGAGTACAGCAAAGAGGCATCTTTTTCACTGGCACCGCCAAGAACCGCCCCTATTTTGACCGATGCGGCCAGAAGTACCGAAGTCTTGAGACGAATCATCTCAATATATTCCTGCTCAGTCACATCGGTACGGGATTCAAAATCCATATCATACTGCTGACCTTCCATAATGCCGGTAAAAGTTTCGTTGGCAATGCCAAGAATCTCAGGCATGCGGTCACCTGCCGCCTGACAAAGCTGGCGATAAGCCAGAACCAGCATCCCATCGCCAGAAAGGATTGCAGTGTTCTCATTCCACTTGCAGTGTACTGTAGGATTTCCACGTCTCACAGATGCCTTGTCCATAAGGTCATCGTGAAGCAGAGTGAAATTGTGGAATATCTCAATTCCGGCTGCAGCATCAAAGCACTGTCCGATCATGCTGTCACTGCAATACATATTATATGCAAGAGCGAGCAATATCGGGCGAAGACGTTTGCCTCCGTTGGACAGGACATACTCTATCGGGGCATAAAGATTCATAGGCGGTCTGGAATAATCAAGGCTGCCAAGATATGATTCAAACGATGCGGATATCTGTGCTGATGTTAGCATGTCGTAATAAAAAAACAAAGGGGCTTAACACAAAGCCCCTTCATATAAGACAATCAGTTAAGTCTGAAGTTTACAGGAAGCGTATATTTCACACGCACGGGTTTGCCGCGCTGTGAGCCTGCTTTCCATTTAGGCATGCCCTGCACGACGCGGACAGCCTCCTTATCCATCAACGGGTTCACCGCCTTGATGACCTCGACATCAACAATCGATCCGTCCTTATTTACAATGAACTGAAGGACCACACGACCCTGGATATTGTTCTCACGGCAGGTGGAAGGATACTTGATGTGGCTGCTCAGATACTTGAGAAGTGCCTCCTGACCTCCCGGGAATTCAGGCATATCCTCTACAATCATGAAAGGAGTGTCATCAACCTCCGGTTCCGGTTCGACTGCAATCTCCTCAAGTTCGGAGATGTCGATGAATTCAGTCTGGTCTTCGAGTGACGCGATTACTGTTTCCTCAATTTCAGCATCATTTTCAACAATATCAATGATATCAGCCTTTGATACCGATGCTGGAGGTGGTGGAACGACTTTCTTTTCCGGAAGAGTGATAGGAATAAGTTCGTCATCCAGAGTGACTTCTCTGACTGCACCATAAATTTCGCCTTCTTCCTCCTTGTCCCTCTGTGTCCACTCCAAAGCGATGAACATTACAGAAAAGGCAAAGACAAAGCCCATGAGGAGAGCGGTTGACTTACCCCTCTCAAGGTCTGCACTTGCTGACTTTTTGATTTCCATATTTTAAATTTTTGTATTGACACAATTGTATATGTGGCAAAAATAACACTTTTTTTACTCAATGGACATCTCAGCACATTAATTTGTGTTTTTTTAGGATATCATTTGCCGGCATTGTGGGCAACAACCAAAGAAATGAGTACATTTGCCTTAACTATTTCTGACTGATGAAAGAAAAGCTGCACTCTGTCCTGACCATAGCGGCTCTGTCCTTATGCACATTTGCATCGGGTCAGAGTCTGCAAAGTTCAATGGAGTTTCTGAAACTTCCGGTTTCAGCACATCAGGCCGCACTTGGATGTCAGGCGATATCAGCATCTGACCACAGTCCCGCCCAGTTTCTGGCCAACCCCGCGCTGCTTTCAGAAGCCGACACATGTATGGTGGGCCTGAATGCCATGACCTGGATAGGCAGCACCACGGTTGCCGGAGCCCAGTTCTGCAATGTTCTCGGAGAGCGTTCAAGATATGGCTTCTCAGCCAGATACGTGGATTACGGTACTTCTAACCGTACTCTGCCTGACGCAACCGTCACGGGGACGTTCTCATCAAAAGACATGGCACTCGGCATTTCATGTTCATACATGCTGACAGACAAACTCAGCGGCGGAGTCACCGGCAATATGGTCTTTTCCCATTACGCTTCAATGACACAGGCCGCCGTCGGCATTGACCTGGGTCTTTACTGGAACGATACGGACAACGGTGTCAGCCTTGCTGTTACCGCAAGAAATCTGGGCGGACAGATAAAAGCCTTCGAGAACGAATTCCAGAAAATGCCTTTCGATCTCACGGCAGGCATTACATGGAAACTCGAGCATTCCCCACTCAGACTGACGGCAACTATGGACGGGCTGACGGAATGGGACGAGAAAGACTTCTATTTCAACGAGAACCAGAAAATCAGCAAAGGCCAGATTTTCAGGCGTCACTTCTCATTCGGAGCGGATTTCATGCTGACAGACAGGCTGTACATTGCCGGCGGATGCAATCTGAGAAACCGGGATGAGCTTTCCGGCGGCGGGAAACGGGCATTTACGGGTTTTTCAATAGGTACCGGATTGAAAATGAACAGACTGGGCTTTGACATTTCGCTTGGTCAGTATCAGGTATCACATTCATCACTTGTAATGAATTTCGCATTCAGAATATGAAAAAAATAATCATAGCAATGGACGGCCATTCGTCATGCGGCAAAAGCACAATGGCAAAAAAACTGGCGGCGGCAACCGGATACACATATATAGATACAGGTGCAATGTACCGCGCTGTCACTCTATTCTGTTTGGAAAACGGGCTGATAGGCTCCAACGGCATTGACACTGTTGAACTTGAACGGTGCCTGCCGGATTTGAACATCAGTTTCGGGAAAGATGACGAAGGCCGGCAGTTCACGATGCTGAACGGGCGCAATGTTGAACGCGAAATACGCGGTATGGAAGTATCCTCAAACGTCAGCCCCGTATCTGCTCTTCCTTTTGTGCGCGAGGCGATGGTCGCACAACAGCGCATTATGGGCGGAAAAGGAGCTGTCATAATGGACGGACGCGACATCGGCACAACGGTATTTCCTGATGCCGAACTCAAGATATTCGTAACTGCACGCGATGACGTGAGAGCACAACGCCGTTATGATGAAATGCGGCAGAAAGGCGACAATCCCGTTTACGAAGACGTTCTGGAAAACGTACGCCAGCGTGACTACATTGATTCACACAGAGATGTGTCACCTCTACGGCAGGCTCCGGATGCCATAGTGCTTGACAACAGCGACATGACCATGGCTGAACAGGACGAATGGCTGATGCGGCATTATCTGGCAGCGGTCAAGGAATAAGATTCAATCAGTTTCAAGATATGAGAGTCGGCATTGACAATGATTCCGGATTCTGTTTCGGCGTACTGTCAGCTATAGGCAAAGCTGAAGAAGAGCTTCGCGGAGATGGTTCTCTGTATTGTCTGGGGGACATTGTCCACAATGGCATAGAGTGCAAACGGCTGTCAGACATGGGGCTTCGCACCATCGGCCACGAACAGTTCAATTCTCTACCTGCCGGTTCCAGAGTACTGCTTCGTGCGCACGGAGAACCGCCATTGACCTACAGGACAGCCAAAGAGCACGGGATCACCCTCATTGATGCGACATGTCCCGTAGTTCTGAAACTTCAGCAGCGCATTCTGGCCCAGTACAATGAAATGAATCCCAAGGAACAGCAGATTGTCATTTTCGGGCAGAAAGGCCATGCCGAAGTGTTGGGGCTTGTGGGACAGACCGATGGAAACGCTCTGGTCATTGAGCATGCTGACGAAATTGACCAGATTGACTTTTCCAAAGACGTTTTCCTGTATTCACAGACCACCAAATCGGCCGAAGACTACTACGGACTTGCAGCCCTGATAGAGAAACGGCTGCAACCGGGAAGGAAACTGGTCACAGCAAAGACAGTCTGCGGACAGGTGTCGCACCGAAGCCAGCACATTCGCGAATTTGCCAGCCAGTATGACCTTGTCCTGTTCGTATCGGGCAGGAAAAGTTCAAACGGCAAAGTACTTTTCGGTGAATGTCTTGAGGTGAATCCGCGTTCATATCACATAGAGAACAAGGACGACATTGACTTTTCGCTTTTTGAAGGAATAGAGAGTGTCGGCATATGCGGTGCCACATCGACCCCGAAATGGCTAATGGAGGAATGCCGCGACCATATTTTGAACCACTTCAATAACCAACAGTAACTTATGGGACTTAAGACAAATGAAATCGGCAGGACAGGCATGAAGGTTTGCAGTCTTGCGTTCGGCGCTTCATCACTGGGAGGCGTATTTCACGAAATCAATGAAAGCCGCGCCATTGACGCCGTGTTCACCGCTGTAGATAACGGACTGAACTTCATTGACGTATCACCATATTACGGACATTACAGAGCCGAGACCGTTTTAGGGAAAGCGCTCAGGGATATGCGGCGCGCCAAATATTATCTCTACACAACAGTCGGCCGCTACGGCAAGGACGGTGTCAACACATGGGACTACAGTGCGAAACGCGCCACTGAGAGCGTTTTTGAAAGTATGGAACGGCTGAATGTCGACCATATTGACCTTATAAATGTACATGACATAGAGTTTCAGGCTGCCCTTCCCGGCGGTCTGCAGAAGGTGGTTGACGAAACGTTGCCAGCACTCGTGGAACTTCGCGAAAAGGGTATTGTCAGCCATGTAGGCATTACAGACCTGCAATTGGAGAATCTCAAATGGGTCATCGACCACTGCCCCGCAGGCACCGTGGAAAGCGTGCTCAATTTCTGTCATTTCTGCCTGAACGATGAAAAACTCAACGACTACCTGGGTTACTTCGAGCAGAAAGGCATAGGTGTGATAAACGCATCACCGTTCTCAATGGGGCTGCTTTCGGAACGTGGCGTACCGGACTGGCATCCGGCACCGAAGCCATTGGTGGAAGCATGCACAAAAGCAGCCCGGCACTGCAAGTCAAAAGGGACATCCATCGAAAAGCTGGCAATACAGTATTCGCTCAGCAACCCTCGTATTGCAACGACCCTGTTCTCATCGGCCAACCCCGACAACGTTCTCAGGAACATAAAAGTTGCGGAAGAACCGCTGGACTGGGACCTTGTATTTGAGGTTCAGGAAATAATAGGGAGTCAGAAACGTGTAAGCTGGTGCAATTCATGAAGATAATCGATGCGCATTCCCACCTGTGGCTACGTCAGGACACTGTTGTTGACGGCAAGCCTATACGGACTCTTGAAAACGGGCGCTCTCTATTCATGGGCGAAGTGCGTCAGATGCTTCCTCCGTTCATCACTGACGGCCGTAACACCGCTGAGATTTTCCTGTCCAACATGGATTACGCCCAGGTTACGGCTGCCGTTGTCGTTCAGGAATTCATAGATGGGGTGCAGAATGATTATCTGGAGCAGGTTCAGAAAAAATATCAGGACCGGTTCCTATGCTGCTGCATGGCCGATTACCGGCAGGCTGGGTATTCCGATTATGTAAGAAGTCTGCTTGACAGGGGGTTCAAAGCTTTGGCAATTCCCGGTCACAGGTTAGGCATGCCAGGCGGAGGCCGGATTTCACTTACATGTCCTGAGATGATGTCCATGTTCCACCTTCTTGAAGAGAGGAAGGCCATATTGTCCATTACACTTGAAGACGGAGCCGCACAGGTTCCCGAAATGGAAGAGGTGATAAGCGAATGTCCCAATCTGAAAATTGCAGTAGGACATTTCGGCATGGTCACACGTCCGGACTGGCTGGAACAGATAAAACTTGCACGACATACAAATGTCATGATGGAATCAGGCGGCATCACATGGCTGTTCAATGATGAGTTCTATCCGTTCAAAGGCGCAGTCAAAGCCATACGTGAAGCGGCAGACCTTGTCGGCATGAACAAACTGATGTGGGGGTCTGACTACCCACGCACGATAACCGCCATCACATACCGCATGTCATATGACTTCATTTTGAAGTCCGATATGATATCATCCCAGGAGAAAGAGCAGTTCCTCGGGCTGAATGCAGCACGATTCTACGGAATAGACACAGAAATTGACATGCCGTATATAAAAAACATGTCAGAATGATAATATCCTAAGCAGCAATATGAGACTTGTCAGAATACCGTCTCCAGGAGTCATTTCGGTTGAAGAGGCTCCAAAACCGGAAGTCGCAGCCGGTCAGGTTCTTTTGAAGATGAACTACGTAGGATTCTGCGGATCCGATCTGAACACATTCCTAGGGCGCAACCTCATGGCAAAAGAAGCCGTCATTCCCGGACATGAGACAGGTGCCACCATTGAAAGTACGGGCGCTGGAGTCCCTGACTTCCTGAAACCCGGCATGACTGTCACCGTCAATCCGTACACGAACTGCGGACATTGCGCAGCCTGCCGCTCAGGACATGCGAACGCCTGCGAATTCAACGAAACGTTGGGTGTCCAGCGTGACGGGGCCATGCGCGATTACATGGTACTGCCATGGGAGAAAATCATTCCGGCGCAAGGCTTGAGTCCACGCGATTGCGCGCTTGTAGAGCCTATGAGTGTAGGTTTCCATGCCGTGTCACGTGCTCAGGTTACCGACAGTGATACGGTAATGGTCATGGGCTGCGGTATGATAGGAGTTGGTGCCATTGTACGTGCATCGTTGCGTGGAGCCACTGTCATTGCCGTCGATCTGGACGATGACAAACTGGCTCTGGCACGTCGTCTGGGTGCCGCACACACCATCAATTCCAAGACTCAGGACCTGCATTCAACCCTGATGGAGCTTACCGCTGGAACCGGTCCGAATGTTGTTATTGAAGCCGTCGGCAGCGTGCCCACATATCAGGCAGCCATTGCCGAGGTCGCATACTCAGGCCGTGTTGTCTGTATCGGTTATTCAAAGAGCGACGTACAGCTTCCGACATCGCTGTTTGTAAAGAAAGAACTGCACATATTCGGATCACGCAATGCTATGCCCGGCGATTTTGAAGCCGTAATACGTTACCTTCTGCGCGGGCAGTGCCCCACATCCGAACTCATTTCGTCATGCATAGGTCCGGGAAAAGCCTTCGATGCCATGCGGGAATGGGCCGATGCACCAGGCCGGGTATTCCGCATCGTTGTTGATTTCAACTAATTGGCATACCTTTGCGGGCAAAACAGCACAAATCAAACAACTGCAGTTATGAAAAAGACATTGTCAACTCTTGTAGCCGTTCTTGGCATTTCAACACTCGCCAATGCGCAGGGATTCTTTATCGGAGGGTCCATCAGCGGAGAAAAAGACAAGAATTATGTATGGGAATTCAACCGTGAAGAAAAACAGTTTGGTAACAAAAGCGAATCTGAATATAAGACCTTCAGCATAGAGCCCGAAATCGGTTACTCATTCAATGACAATTGGGAAATGGGTGTATCTTTCATGTTTTCACAGCAGAAAGGTGATGAACTGGATACAGGAACCGATATGGGCGCATTGCTGTACGGGCGTCGCTATTTTGAACTTGGCGGCAATTTCTCATGGTTCGTTGACGGTGGCGTGACATACTCCATAAGCAAAAACAGATTTCTCTGGGAGAATGATTCCATATCCAATTCAAAAGAACAGGAACTTGAATTTTTCATTGAACCGGGTATCTCCTACGACATCAATGACCATTGGAGTCTGGAAATGTCATTTGATTTCCTCTGTCTTTCATACGGTCTGAACTGGTATAAGGATCTGGATGAAAACAAAAATCCGAATGACAACAAATATTTCTCCAAGAGCCTGTCCTTTGAATGTTCTTCGATACCCGGAAGCATTTATGATATCACAAATAATGTCAGTCTGAGCCTGTATTACAATTTCTGACACGATTACGGCACATAATCCTAATGCGGACCACATACAGGTTATGAAAAAAGGCATATCAACCACTCTGAAGATTGCACTGCCGCTGCTGATTTCGGCCGTGGTGCTGTATTTCACCTACCGGGACTACAATTTCGCCATGTTCCGGACCGACATGCGACGCATCAACTGGCTCTGGCTGGCCGGAGCGCTGTCGTTCAGTGCATTGGGTCCGCTTTTTCGCGGATTGCGTTGGAATCTTCTGTTGGAACCCATCGGATACGATGTTCCCCGGAAATACACCATCCTGACCGTCTTTTCAGGATACGCTGCAAACATAATCATTCCGCGCGTCGGAGAAATCTGCCGTTGCAGCATGCTGGAACGTGATGCGCGCGTACCTTTTTCCAAAGGTCTCGGGACATTGGTGGCAGAACGCTGTGTTGATGCCGTCCTGCTTGGTTTGATTGTCCTTGCAAGCATACTGTCGCAGTTGGGACAGTTCCGCCTGCTTCTGACACCCGATGCAGCCATGGCAGACCCGGCAGACCCGGTTCAAACCGAACCTTTGTACGCCAGCCCGACATTCCCATATTGGGTAGCGGGTATTATCCTGTTCTTCGTTCTGTGCTGGCTGTTGTGTTACAAACTTCATCTGTGGGATAAAATCAAAAATTTCATAAAGGGTTTCTGGGAAGGTTTCCTCTCATTAAAACAGATAAGAAGGTTGCCCCTGTTCCTGATATACTCGTTCGGAATATGGGTATGCTATTATTTTGAACTCTATCTGGCATTCTTCTGCCTGCCTGCCACCGCGGCCGTGGGTCCTGTTGCGGGTCTGGCCTGTTTTGCAGCAAGCAGCATAGCCGTACTGGTGCCGACGCCCAACGGAGCCGGTCCATGGAATCTTGCAATAGTGAAAATGCTTGGCATCTACGGTGTACCCGAGGCCGATGCCCAGCCAATGTCTTTCGTACTTCATTTCTGTCAGACCATGATATACCTGCTTTGCGGATTCATAGCATGGATGGCACTGAAATTCATAGAAACAAAACATAATGGAACATCCGGAAAACAGTGAAGAATATAAAGGGCTTGCAGTAAACAGCGGTGTAATACAGCCAGACAGTGTCAACCCGTATTTCCAAGCGCATCGGCCCCGCCGCCAATCGCTCCTGACTCCCGGAGAATACGTTGAGGGTATTGTCAAAGGCGACATTACGGTGCTCAGCCGTGCCGTAACACTTGTGGAAAGTCTTCGTCCCGAGCATCAGGCCATTGCGCAGGAAGTGATTGAAAAATGTCTGCCATACACCGGCAACTCGGTACGCATAGGTATCAGCGGTGTTCCTGGCGCCGGCAAGAGCACATCGATTGACGAATTCGGTCTGCACGTTCTGAAAGACGGAGGCCGACTTGCAGTGCTTGCCATAGACCCCAGTTCCGAGCGCACCAAGGGCAGCATTCTGGGTGACAAGACCCGTATGGAAAAACTTTCGGTCCATCCGAATGCTTTCATACGCCCCAGCCCATCGGCCGGCAGTCTTGGCGGCGTGGCACGCAAGACCCGCGAGACCATAGTCCTATGTGAAGCGGCAGGCTTTGACAAAATTTTCGTTGAGACCGTAGGTGTTGGCCAGAGCGAGACAGCGGTTCATTCCATGGTTGATTTTTTCCTGCTCATACAACTGGCCGGCACCGGCGACGAACTGCAGGGAATAAAACGCGGCATCATGGAGATGGCCGACGGAATTGCCATCAACAAGGCCGACGGAGACAACATACCGAAAGCCGAGATGGCAGCCCAGAGCTTCCGCAACGCCCTACGCCTGTTCCCTGCACCCGAAAGCGGCTGGACTCCACAGGTGGTCACATATTCAGGATTCTACGGTTTGAAGATCAAGGAAGTCTGGGACATGATATGGGCCTACATCGATTTCGTAAAGAAGAACGGTTATTTCCAGTTCCGCCGCAACGAACAGGCAAAATACTGGATGTACGAGTCAATCAACGAAACCCTGAAGAACAGTTTCTACAACAGGCCTGAGATTGCCGCAGGACTGGAACAGGCCGAAAAGAACGTGCTTGGAGGTCAGCAGACATCGTTCACCGCTGCACAGCAGCTTCTGTCCATGTATTTTGAATCGCTGAAGCAGAAGCCTTGATTTTTGATGATATTGTATCCATCCTATTGTCAATTTGAGTACTTTTGCAACGATAAACGGAAAGATCAACAACTGTATGGATGACAATGCGGACTGTAAAACCCAAAAAGGCCTTAGGCCAGCACTTCCTGCGGGACATGGACATTGCTCAGGCAATAGCCGCAACAGTTGACGTACGTCCCGATCTTCCAATCCTTGAAATAGGACCTGGAACAGGGGTCCTGACACAATTCCTCAAAGAACGCGAAAGACTGCTTAAGGTCATTGAAATTGACACTGAATCAGTAGCTTATCTGCATGAGAACATGCCGCAGGTCAATGTGATCGAAGGTGACTTCCTGAAACTTGACCTTGACGGACTGTTTGACGGCGGACAGTTCGTTCTTACAGGCAACTATCCGTATAACATATCAAGCCAGATTTTCTTCAAGATGCTGGACAACATGAGCCTTATTCCCTGCTGCACCGGCATGGTACAGCGTGAAGTGGGACAGCGCATCTGCGGCGCTCCCGGCACAAAGGAATACGGAATACTGAGTGTGTTCGTACAGGCCTGGTATGACACCGAATACCTTTTCACCGTACACGAGAACGTTTTTGACCCGCCTCCAAAGGTCAAGAGCGCGGTAATACGCCTTACGCGCAACTCACGCACCAGTCTGGGCTGCAATGAAGCCCTGTTCAGAAAAGTCGTGAAGTGCACGTTCGGAATGCGGCGCAAAATGCTGCGTAACTCCCTGCGTCAGGTGTATGCCCCCGATTCGCCTCTACCGGCGGACTGTCCGTATCTGGACAGGCGTCCCGAACAGTTGTCAGTAAATGACTTCATTCAACTGACCAACCTCATTGAGAGGACGCAACCGCGAGACTGACATCGGAAAAAAAACGACCCGAGTCCGCACAGTCGGGCTCACAATTCAGATTATGTGCTATGGAGAAGGAATTTCTTGACAACATACTGGCACTTATTGAAAGGCAGGACTCTCCGGCTCTGACCGCCCTGCTTGAAGACATGCACCCTGCCGACATTGCCGAACTGTGCGACGAGCTGGACGTTGACGACGCCCGGTTCCTGTACCGTATGCTTGACAATGAGACTGCTGCCGACGTTCTGGTCGAGATGGACGAAGACAAGCGTCAGGAACTTCTGGACGAACTTCCCAGTGAGGTCATTGCCAGCAAGTTCATTGACAACATGGATACTGACGACGCCGTCGACATTATCCAGGAACTTGACGAGGACAGGCAGGAAGAGGTCCTGTCGCATATAGGCGATATAGAGCAGGCCAGCGACATCGTTGACCTGATGCAGTATGACGAAGACACTGCAGGCGGTCTTATGGGCACCGAGATGGTCGTGGTCAACGAGAACATGAGTATGCCGGAATGCCTGCAGGAAATGCGCAAGCAGGCCGAAGACCTTGATGACATACACAACGTTTACGTGGTTGACAATGACGGCCGTCTGAAGGGCGTGTTCCCTCTCAAGAAAATGATTACCAACCCGTCTGTATCGAAAGTGAAATACGTCATGGACGAGGACCTGATAAGCACCAAGGTCGACACCCCGATTGAAGACGTCGTGCAGATGATTGAAAAATACAACCTGGTTGCAGTCCCAGTTGTTGACAGCATAGGAAGGCTTCAGGGACAGATTACGGTCGATGATGTCATTGACGAACTTCGTGAACAGCAGGAGCATGACTACCAGATGGCTACCGGTATCACCGGTGACGTCGAGGCCGGCGATAATGTGTTCCGCCAGACATGGTCACGTATTCCATGGCTTCTGATAGGTATGCTTGGGGGTATCCTGAACTCCATCCTGCTTGGGCGGTTTGAAGGTACTCTGGCAGAATATGTGGGACTTGTGCTGTTCATTCCGCTGATCGGGGGCACAGGAGGAAATGTCGGCACCCAATCATCGGCCATTGTAGTACAGGGTCTTGCCAACGGCTCGCTCAACACATCAAACATCTGGAAGCAAGTGTTCAAGGAAAGCGCTGTCGCCCTGATAAATGCCGTAGTCCTTTCAATGCTGGTATTCGGTTACAACATATTCAGATTCGGCTTTTCCGAGGCTGTCACATACGCAGTACCACTCAGCATGTTCGCACTTGTGCTTATTGGCACGCTTTGGGGGACGATGCTTCCCCTGTTTTTCCAGAAAATAAAAATTGATCCGGCCATTGCTACCGGACCATTTGTCCAGATTACCAATGACCTGCTTGGTATGGTCATCTACATTCTTGTTGTTGACATACTTACCAAAAACAACATTTTTGCCTTAATATAGTTTAAGGTAAGCAATTTAATGTTTTCTTTGCAGAAAGTAACACGTTAACTTTTCCCTGATATGAATGAGGAATTGAACCTTGAGAACATTCAGACAAACGAGTCTGAAGTACAGTCTGTCGCCAAAGCCGTTTCAACACGTGAGGATGTCATAGAGCGTTTGAAAGAGTTGGCCGCCGACATTTCGTTGGCAAAACGCCCCGAGTTGGAATCATTGAAACAAACCTTCTACAAACTGCAGAAAGTAGCTTTGGAACAACAGATTGCGGCATTTGTAGAAGGTGGCGGTACCATGGAGGAATTCAAGCCCGAAATGGATCCGCTCGAGGAACAGTTCCGCAAACTCATGACTATCATAAAAGAAAAGAAAGCCGCTTCGCAGGAAGCTATGGAAGCAATCAGGCAGGATAATCTGAAAGAAAAGCAGGCTCTTCTGGAACAGCTCAGACAAATGGTTGAGAATGCCAACACATCAGACGTTCCATACAGCGAATTCAAGGCCATCGTTGATCGGTGGAAGGAAATAAAGGAAATTCCCCAATCCGCATCAAACGATCTGTGGAAGGCATTCCAGAGTCTGACCGAAAAGTATTATGACATCCAGAAACTGAATAACGAGTTCCGCGAATACGACTTCAAAAAGAACATGGAAGCCAAGCTTGCTATCTGCGAAGAAGCGGAACGCCTGGCAGAGGAAACCGATATACTGGCAGCTTTTCGCGCCCTGCAGCAGCTTCATCAGGATTTCCGTGAAACCGGTCCTGTATCAAAGGAATCACGCGAGGAAATCTGGAACCGCTTCAAGGCAGCATCGACCGTCATAAACCGTCGTCATCAACAGCATTTTGAAGAAATCAAAAAGAATGAGCAGGACAATCTGGATCAGAAGACCGTAATCTGTGAACTCATTGAAGGCATTGACTATGACAGTCTGAAGACATTCCAGAGCTGGAATGACAAGACGCAGGAAATACTGACGCTTCAGGCAAAATGGAAGGAGATAGGTTTTGCTCCAGCCAAGCACAATCAGAAGATTTTCGAGCGTTACCGCACAGCCTGCGACATGTTCTTCAGCAAAAAAGGAGAATATTTCAAAGAAGCCAAGAACGGAATGAACGAGAATCTTGCACGCAAGACCGCTCTGTGCGAACAGGCCGAAGCACTTCAAGACAGCACTGACTGGAAGGAAACAGGCGACAGATTGGCACAGCTGCAGAAGGAATGGCGAGAAATCGGCCCCGTCCAGAAGAAATACACCGCTAGCCTCTGGAAGCGCTTCATTGGAGCTTGTGACCATTTTTACGAGGCACGTGACAAGAACACGTCTTCAAAGCGTCAGGAGGAAAGCGCCAATCTTGCACGCAAGAAGGAAATTCTTGAGAAACTTAAGGCCTTCAACCCCGACAGCATGAGCGCCGATGACGCCGCACAGGCCCAAGCCCTTGTTGCCGAATGGCAGACCATAGGATTCGTTCCGTTCAAGATGAAGGAGAAGATGGCTGTCGAATACCGCAGCATCATGGAAAACCTTTCAGCGGTAATACGTCCTGCCGACAGACGCCGCCAGAACGGGCAGCATCAAAGCGGGCAGCGCAATTCCGGTACTCCACGAGAAAGAATGCAACGCCAGTTGGACAACCTGAAGGCTGAAATCCAGACCTATGAAAACAATCTGGGCATGATCAGTTCAAAGGGCAGCAACAGTATTGTGGAATCTATCAGACTGCGCGTGGAAGCCCTCAAAGAACAGGCCGCAGAACTGCAGCAGCAGATTCGCAATATGCCGGCAGAAAACTGACATGACTCTTCATCATTAGCTTCGTATTTTTGAGCCTGAGAAAGTCAGGCTCTTTTTTTTCGAAAAAACACCGGTTTCCTATTGCGTTACTAAAAAATAGCAGTATATTTGCACCGCTTTTCGGGAACGAAGGCAATTGTCTTGGGCTATGGTGTAACGGTAACACTGCAGATTCTGGTCCTGCCTTTCCTGGTTCGAATCCGGGTAGCCCAGCATAAGAGAAACACAACCAAACGGTTGTGTTTCTCTTTTCGTTTTTAGGGAATTTCGGAGGAATACATTAACTTTGTAACGTGTGTGCGGTCTTATGTACATTGGCCTGCTTTTTGCAGTATGCCTTTCAGACATCAGCATCGTTCAACAGACAATATTAGCGCCAATGGCAAAGAAAACCAAGAGAGAGAGCATTTTAACCTGCATCATAAACGGTATTCAGGACCGTAAGGGAGAGCATATAACCGTTGCAGACCTGTCAGGAATAGATGACACCATCTGCAAATATTTCGTTATCTGTCAGGGAGGCACACCAAGCCAGACTCTTGCAATAGAAGACAGTATAAGTGAAAAGGTTCGTGAAAACGAAGGACGCAAACCCATGTTCGTTGACGGGCGCGGGTTTGCCCACTGGATTGTAATGGATTATGGTGAGGTCATAGTTCATATCTTCACACCGGAAGAGCGTCAGTATTACGATCTTGAGCATCTGTGGGCCGATGCCAAATTGGAAGAAATACCCGATATCGACTGACAAAACGACACGATTTGCCTGACATCAAAAATAGAACAAATTAGGAATAATGGCAGAAAACAAAGATAATAAGCCTGGAACAGGCAACAGAATTCAGACATGGCTTTGCATTGCCCTGTTTGTGGCATTCGGCTACATAATGCTCAAGGACGATGGCGAGAACCTGAATGACAAGGCAACATATACACAATTCAAGGAATATGTATCACGCGGTTATGTCAGCAACCTTGTAGTATATTCCAATATGAACTCAATGGAAATGTACATCAAGCCGGATTCGGCCATGTATGTTTTCGGAGACAGGGCTGCGAACATCAATCCTCTGTCGCGTCCCATGCTGACAGTCGGCGTCGGATCTATGGACAGCTTTCAGGAATTCATTGATAATGCCGAATCTGACGGTACATTCACCGGTGCAGTGGAATACCGCAAAAAATCGCGGACCGGAATGGAGGTTCTCATATCAGTGCTTCCCTTCCTTATCCTGATAGGCCTGTGGATTTTCATGTCAAGAAAGATGACCGGCGGAGGTCCCGGAGGCCCGGGAGGAGTCTTCTCCGTAGGAAAATCTAAAGCAAGAGTATATGAAAAGGGCAAACCCGATCGTGTCACATTCAAAGATGTAGCAGGTCAGGCGGAAGCCAAGGCCGAAGTTGAAGAGATTGTCGAGTTCCTCAAGAATCCCAAAAAATACACTGACCTTGGAGGTAAGATTCCAAAAGGAGCCCTGCTTGTAGGCCCTCCCGGCACGGGTAAGACCCTTCTGGCCAAAGCCGTAGCAGGAGAAGCCGACGTACCTTTCTTTTCACTGTCAGGTTCCGATTTTGTGGAAATGTTCGTTGGTGTGGGTGCATCGCGCGTACGAGACCTGTTCCATCAGGCCAAGGAAAAATCGCCATGCATAATATTCATAGATGAAATAGACGCAGTCGGTCGCGCACGCGGCAAGAACCCCTCAATGGGTGGTAACGACGAAAGGGAAAACACCTTAAACCAGCTGCTCACCGAAATGGACGGTTTCGGCACGAACAGTGGCGTCATCATACTTGCTGCCACAAACAGGGTGGACATTCTTGACAAGGCATTGCTGCGTGCAGGACGCTTTGACCGGCAGATTCATCTGGACCTGCCTGATCTTAACGAACGCAAGGAGGTATTCGGTGTCCATTTGAAACCTCTGAAGTTGGACAAGGATGTTGACAAGGATCTTCTGGCACGCCAGACTCCAGGTTTTTCAGGCGCCGACATTGCCAATGTATGTAACGAGGCAGCACTCATTGCAGCCCGTCACGACAAGAAGAAAGTGAGCAAGGACGATTTCCTGGCTGCTGTTGACCGAATCGTAGGAGGACTGGAGAAAAAGACCAAAGTTCTGACTGCCAAAGAAAAGGAAACCATTGCGTTGCACGAAGCCGGACATGCCACATTGTCCTGGTTCCTTGAATACGCGAACCCGCTTATCAAGGTTACCATTGTTCCGCGCGGACGCGCCCTTGGTGCGGCCTGGTATCTGCCCGAAGAGAGACAGATCACCACAAAGGAACAGATGCTTGACGAAATGTGCGCCACGCTTGGAGGCCGTGCAGCCGAAGAACTGTTCACAGGGCACATATCATCAGGCGCCATGAACGATCTTGAGCGTGTCACCCGCCAGTCATACGGTATGATAGCATATCTTGGCATGAGTGACAGCCTGCCTAACATGTGCTATTACAGCAGCACTGACGAATATGCCTTCCAGAAACCATACAGTGAAAAAACGGCCGAGCTTATTGACAACGATGTCAAAGCACTTATTGCCAGTCAGTACGAACGGGCCAAGTCACTTCTTATTGAGCATCAGGAGGGTCATCACCAGCTCGCCCAACTTCTCATGGAACGCGAAGTGATTTTTGCCGAAGACGTTGAAAGAATATTCGGAAAACGCCAGTGGGCATCACGCAGTGACGAAATTCTTGAAGACGGAGTTTCAGGAACCGATCAGGCAACCAACACGGAAACAACCAACTAAACAGCAGACATTGAAGTGAACTTTCTTATCAGAACCATTACAGCTATCTTATATGCAGCCCTGATGCTTTTCTGCATCCAGAAAGGCGGGGTATGCTATTTCGGTCTGTTTCTGCTGGTGACCATTCTGGCAGCAAATGAATTCGCCACATTGGCAAACAGGCATAAAGGCTGCAGAATAAGCCGTTTGCTATCCATACTTCCGGCTGCCCTATTCTATCTGGCAACAGCATCTTTCACACTTGGTTCAAGTCTGTATACAGCACTGTCATTTGCTGCATTCTTATGCTCAATAATCATAGTGACGGTAAACGAACTTTATGCGAAAAAGGACAGTCCAGTTACAGAAATGGCATACACACTGTTACCGGTTCTTTACATTGCACTTCCAATGTCCCTAATGATACTTCTGGGCTACGCGCTCCATCATACAGGGTTACAGACCGAATATTCTCCGGCGCTTCCTCTTATGCTTTTCCTTTGCATTTGGGCGAATGATGCCGGTGCATACTGCACAGGCTGTACCATTGGCAGACACAAGTTGTTTGAACGGGTGTCACCAAAGAAGACATGGGAGGGTTCCATTGGAGGAGCCGTATTCACCATTGCGGTTGCCGGGCTGGTATCGCACTATGTTCCGTCACTATATTCCATATTCCCATTGCCGGTATGGCTTGGCATGGGACTGACAATTGTTGTTTTCGGAACATGGGGTGACCTTGTGGAATCTCTCATGAAACGTGAAATGGGTATCAAGGATTCAGGCAGGATTCTACCCGGCCACGGAGGTATTCTGGACCGGTTTGACAGTTCGCTGCTTGCAATTCCTGCCGTTACAATATATTTTGCTCTGGTTATGACGTTTTGTTAACATTTTGGCAAAAAACAATTATCTATGGGAAAGATTATAGCATTGGCCAACCAGAAAGGAGGAGTTGGCAAAACCACAACGACAATAAATCTTGCCGCATCGCTGGCAATTTGCGACAAGAAAGTTCTGGTCGTTGATGCAGACCCTCAGGCAAACGCATCATCAGGCCTTGGAGTTGACATCGCCCGACTTGAGTCCACAGTATACGAATGTCTTATTAACGGTATCGATCCTCATACAGCCATTTTTGACAGTTGCGTTCCCGGACTTCAGGTCCTGCCGTCACACATTGACCTTGTAGGTGCCGAGCTTGAACTCATGAATATGGAAAGCCGCGAAACTGTCATGAAGAAAATGCTGGCAAAAGTAAAGGACGAATTTGACTATATTCTGATTGACTGTTCCCCCTCTCTGGGACTGATAACCGTCAATTCTCTGACTGCCGCCGACTCTCTGATCATTCCAGTCCAATGCGAGTATTTTGCTCTTGAAGGCATCAGCAAACTTTTGAATACCATCAGGATAATAAAGACAAAACTCAATCCGGCCCTTGACGTTGAAGGATTCCTTCTGACCATGTTCGATTCGCGTCTCAGGCTGAGCAATCAGATACACGAGGAAGTCAAGAAGCATTTCCAGGAACTGGTGTTCGACTCAATAATCTCAAGAAACGTAAAATTGGGTGAAGCCCCCAGTCATGGCCTGCCAGTCATCATGTACGATGCTGACTCGGCCGGTGCAAAGAATTACATGGCGCTGGCAGCTGAAATTCTCAAGAAAAACGAAAACAAATGACAACCCAAAAGAAAATGGCATTGGGGCGCGGCCTTGACGCGCTCATAGCTACAGACCTTGTCCGTACGCAGGGATCGTCATCAATCTGCGAAGTTCCGGTTGACCAGATTCATGCAAACCCGGACCAGCCACGCCGTGAATTCGATAAGGAAAGTCTCGAAGAACTGGCCGAATCCATTAAGGAAATCGGCATCATCCAGCCTATCACGCTGCGTATGTTGTCCGCAGACAATTACCAGATTATTGCAGGCGAACGTCGCTACCGTGCTTCAGTTATGGCCGGGCTCAAACAGGTTCCCGCCTATATCCGAACAGCCAATGACGAGAATGTCATGGCAATGGCACTGATTGAAAACATACAGCGTGAAGATTTGAATTCCATGGAAGTCGCATTGGCTTGTCAGAACCTGATTGAAGTCTACAATATGACCCAGGAACAGCTGAGCGCACGGATAGGAAAGAATCGCGCCACAGTAGCCAACTATATAAGACTTCTCAAACTGCCGGCAGAAATACAGGTCTCCCTGAAGGAGCATCACATTGAAATGGGACATGCACGTGCCCTGCTCTCAATTGACGACCCTGTAAAACAGCTTGCATTGTTTCATGAACTGATACTGCACGGTTATTCTGTACGCGAAGTGGAAAAGAAAGCGCGTCTGTTGACAGAAGAAAACGTATCCACCCGGAAAGACAAATCAAGTTCTATTGATCTTGCGCCATTGGGCAGACAGCTGTCATCAAAACTCGGAACAGCAGTCCGCATGAAATGTGATGAAAAAGGGAAAGGCAGCATCAGCATCTCCTTCAAGAATAAAAAAGAGCTGACCCGCATCATGCAGTTGTTTGACCGTATTGACTGATGATGCGACTTTTTAGAATTATTATTCCGACCGCCCTGCTGTTACTATGCGCCACAATATCAGTAACAGCCAAGGACAATGCAATCGGTTCAGGCAACGGAGACACTGAGGACAGCATCAGGACTGCGCTGGTAGACAGTCTGTTCCATTCCATAGGAGACAGCCTGACCTGGCAGCAGGAACTTGAATACGCCCGTTCCCTTGATTTTGATATCCCCGAGCAGGAAACCGAGATGGCCATTCAGGACAATCAGACTGAAACACATGGCAAAAGGCTGACTTGGAAGGAAAAGGACAGTATTGCAGTAGCAAAAATTGAAAGTGAAGCATCCGAATGGGAACCAAATCCAAGAGCAGCCACGTTTTTGGCATTGGTCATTCCTGGAGGAGGCCAGATTTACAACCGCAAGTACTGGAAACTGCCAATTGTCTATGGAGGTTTTGTTGGTTGTATCTATGCGCTCACATGGAACCAGTCCACGTATTCAGATTATATGAACGCATATGTGGACATAATGGACAATGATCCGAACACAAAAAGCTACGAGGATTTCCTGCCTCCGCATTATGAGATAGACACCAGTATGGAAAGCTGGTTGAAAGATGTGTTCCGAAACAGAAAGAACAAATACCGCCGTTACCGCGACCTCAGCATATTTGCCTTTGCCGGCATGTACGTGATATCGGCAATCGATGCTTATGTAGATGCGGAACTGTCGCATTTTGACATATCACCGAATCTGAGTCTGAATCTGCATCCGCAGATTATGATTGACCGGTACGGACAGGCCAATACCGGATTCTCTCTTGCTTTGAACTTCTGATGAAAATAAGATTCACAACACCTTTATTGATAGCAATCTTCGGATTTGCAGGCATTTCAGCTCAAGATACTCTCCAATTTGCCTCTTGTGACAGCCTTGACATGCCAGAAAGTTCTCTTTACAATGTAGACAGTCTCATTGCCATGTGGAACGGTTCGCATCTGCTGGAATTTGACAGCGAATGCGTGAGTGTCACAGAAACAGCAAATGTAAGCGACACCATACTGGCCAAACGTCTCAGCACTCTCCCCACCATAGTGGAAATGCCAATGAACAATGTAGTACGCAATTCCATTCAGGCCTACACCGGGAAAAACAGCCGTATCATATCGTACGCTTTGGGCATGCTCCCTATATATGAAGAAACATTTGTCAATGCTCTTATAAAATACGGTGTTCCCGTTGAACTCAAATATCTGCCGATTGTAGAATCGGCTCTCAAGCCGAAAGCCTACTCCCGCGCCGGAGCAGCAGGCATGTGGCAGTTCATATACAGCACCGGACGCAAATACGGTCTTCAAGTCAACAGCCTTGTTGATGACCGGTATGATATTGTCCGTGAGACGGAAGCGGCAGCCCACCACCTGCGGGACCTGTACGATATGTTCGGCGACTGGTCGCTTGCCATATCAGCATACAACTGCGGTCCGGGCAATGTCTCCAAAGCCATAGCACGCTCTGGAGGCAAAAGCAGTTTCTGGGAAATTTATCCATATCTGCCACGTGAGACACGAGGATATCTGCCGGCATTCATTGCCGTCAATTATGCCATGGAATTTTACCGTGAACATGGCATTTGTCCGACTGTTGTATCAGTAAATCAGTTAACTGACACGCTTGTAATAACTCAGAATCTGCATTTCAACCAGATAATACATTTCTGTGGCATTGACAGGAGCGAGCTCTCAGCTCTCAATCCCCAATATCTGAGCGACATTATTCCAGGATCGCACCGCGAATGCGTCCTGACTCTCCCGTTGCAATACATACGGCCACTGGTAGAAGCCGGAGATTCGCTCTACAGTTATGACAGGGAAAAGCTGTTTACCAAAGCACAGTTGGGTCACATTGATGATGATATGAACAATCGCATCACCTATGTTACACACAAGATAAAAAGCGGAGAGACTCTTGCCTCTATAGCACGTAAATACCACACATCGGTTGCGAACATCAAGAAATGGAACAATCTGAAAAGCGATATTATACGTGCCGGCAAGACTTTGAGAATATACAACAGGTAATTTTTCAGGTATATGAGCGAGGAGAGACTTTTTTCTGCCGACGAGGAAAGACTCATTGACGAGGCCTTCCAACATCTGCTTGACAGTTACATCCAGTCGGTCCACCGTAAGAAAACCGACATCATTACCAAGGCATTCAACTTTGCCCGCAAAGCACATAACGGTATAAGACGCCATTCCGGTGAGCCATACATCATGCATCCGCTGGCAGTTGCGCAGATAGTATGCAGTGAGATGGGATTGGGCTCCACCTCCATATGCTCGGCACTTCTTCATGATGTTGTCGAAGACACTGATTACACCATTGAAGACATCAAGAATGTATTCGGCCCCAAGATTGCCCAGATTGTTGACGGACTGACCAAGATAGCCGGTGGAATTTTCGGAGAGAAAGCATCGGCACAGGCAGAAAATTTCAAGAAGCTTCTGCTGACCATGAATGATGACATCCGGGTAATTCTGATAAAGATTGCCGACCGTCTTCACAACATGCGCACCCTTGACAGCATGCAGCCACGAAAGCAATATAAGATTGCTGGCGAGACACTGTATCTGTACGCTCCACTGGCTTACCGTCTGGGATTGAACAAAATAAAGAGTGAGCTTGAAGATCTGAGCTTCAAGTATGAGCACCCGGTTGAATTCAAGGATATTCAGGACAAACTGTCATTCTCTCAGAGTGAGAGAAACGAAATGTACAGGAAATTCACAAGTCCGATAATAGAGAAACTTGATTCGATGGGAATCAAATACAGTATAAAAGGTCGTTTGAAATCACCTTATTCCATCTGGAAGAAGATGAACCGCAATTCGCTGACCTTTGAAGAGATATTTGATATTCTAGCCGTCAGGATTGTTTTTGATCCGCCAGAACCATCGAAGGAAAAGAGCGAGTGCTTTGACATTTACCTGGCTCTGACTGGAATATACAAATCGCATCCTGACCGTCTGCGCGACTGGATTACCAGGCCTAAAGCTAACGGATATCAGGCGCTTCACAGCACATTCATGAGCAATGAGGGCCGATGGGTTGAAGTCCAGATACGTTCACGCCGCATGGACGAGATTGCAGAGCAAGGCATTGCCGCACATTGGAAATACAAGGACACAGGGCACGATTATCAGGAAGATGAAACGGAACTTGGGCACTGGCTTGAAACCATCAAAGAAATTCTGGAAGACCCCCAACCGGACTCAATGGACTTTCTTGATTCAATCAAGTTGAATCTCTACTCCTCGGAAATATTCATCTTTACCCCGAAAGGGGAACTGCGTACCATGCCGCAGGGCAGTACGGTTCTTGATTTCGCATTTACAATTCACACATTCATGGGCACCAACTGCATTGGCGCCAAGGTCAACCATAAACTTGAGGCCATCAACTATGAACTCAAAAGCGGAGACCAAGTGGAAGTGCTGACTTCCAAAAGTCAGAAAATCAGCCCTGAATGGCTCAATTTTGCGACGACAGCCAAAGCCAGGGCAAAAATCAAACAATGGCTGCGGAAAAACAACCGCGAAAGCGAGAAATTCGGAGAAGCACTTCTGCATGAATTTGCGAATAACGAAAGAATAGAACTTACGCCACAGAATTTGAACCGTCTATGCAAACTTCATGGAATGGAAAACGCAAGTGCCCTGATGGTTGCAATAGGTCAGAAGAAAGTCGTTCTTGGCGAAGAAGAACGTGACATTCTGAAAGGCGGAGGCAGCAGTTGGTATAAACGCTTCTGGTCTTCATTATACAAGAGCAGTCCATCAGACGGCAAAAAAGCGGGCCAGCCTGACGCTGACATACCCAATGTCAAGAATAAGCTGATAATAAGCGATATGGAAAGCCATGTCTACAGTTTTGCCACATGTTGCAATCCTGTTCCAGGCGACCCTGTTCTTGGTTTCATTGAAGAAGGAGGCCACATTACAATTCACAAGTTGAAGTGTGAAACGGCAACGCGTCTCAAGGCGGCCAATGGAAACCGCATTCTTCAGGTAGAGTGGAATATTGGAAACAGTATCTTCCCTGCCAGCATTTACATGAAAGGTCTTGACAATATAGGCACACTTGGAAAAGTGACAGATGTCATATCCAAAAAGATGAACGTCAATATGACAAGGCTGGTCATTGAATCAAAGGAAGGTGTGTTTGAAGGCACCATCAGCGTTATGGTCCACAGCCTTATGGACCTTAAAGCCATTCAGGAAGGTTTGAAAAAGATACCTGGAATTACAACCGTAGTCCGCAAGGAGGAGTAGCGTCGAGCTCATCAATGATTGCCAGCAACTGCTCGCGAACGTTTTTCAGGCGTTCCACAACCTCGAAAGTGTCAGTCTGAATGGGAAGTTTGCTGTCCATCTGACTTCTGGCACCTTTGATGGTCAGATTCTTTTCCTTTACCAGATGATTCACGCCCTTAATCTGCTCAATATCCTGAGCCGTATACTGGCGTACACCACTTGAACTTTTTTTCGGACAGATCTGTTTGAATTCCTTCTCCCAATAGCGCAAAGTGCTTGCAGGTATGCCAAGCATATCTGACACCTCCTTAATGGAA
Organism: Bacteroidaceae bacterium; assembly: GCA_024398755.1. Taxonomy (GTDB): domain Bacteria; phylum Bacteroidota; class Bacteroidia; order Bacteroidales; family Bacteroidaceae; genus Colenecus. Next base: position 49,076 of record JAKSIQ010000005.1, read on the forward strand.
TAGTACTTTTTAAGAACCTTGTTCGTGTTGAGTGCCATAACTGTTTTCAATCAAACACCTTTCCGTGGTTTTCTGCAAGAGATATCATCTCTTCATACTGTTCCGCATCCAGGTCCATGAAATAATAATTGATAGGATTCACATTGTTTCCCTGTACAATCACTTCATAGTGAAGGTGAGGGCCTGTACTTTTGCCTGTAGAACCTACACGTCCTATTTCAGCTCCGCGATATACCTTCTGACCTTTTGTAACCAGTATCTTGCTCAAATGGGCATACCGGGTCACATAACCGAAACCATGATCTATCTCTATCAGGTTTCCGAAACCAGACTGCCACTTCGCATATCTCACGGTCCCATTTCCTGTTGCATATACAGGCGTTCCGGTATCACACGCAAAGTCCATTCCCTTATGGAAACGGGTGACATGATATATCGGATCGATACGGTATCCGTATCCAGAGGCGGTACGCTTCAAATCCATATTGGACACAGGCTGGATGGCGGGAATACATGCCAGTCGCTGTTCCTGTTCACGTGACATTTCGACAACCTCATTGAAGGAACGGCTCTGCATATACAGCCTCTGATTGAGCAGATCTATCTTCTGGGCAGTATTCACAAGCAGTTCCGCATTCGGCATTTCAAGCAGTTCCGCATATCGGCTTGGTGAATTATAGGCAGACTGACGTGCCTGTTCAGGCACCGGATCGGCTTCAAGCAGAACCCTGTACAGATTGTCATCTCTCTGTTCAATATCCTGAAGGACCAGTATTGCATCATCCACCTTGTGTGAGAGCACACGGAACTGGGCCTTGAGGTCAGCATTCTCCTTCAGCAGTTCACCCATCTGAGGAGTATGTGAAAGTACTGCGAAAAGCACATACGAACCGCCCATAATGAGAATGACAGTCAGAATGTTCAGGACTGTCGCTCTGGCATGCTGGAGAAAAGTAGGATGTACCCTGCGGTAAACCTTGGTTTTCGGATCGTACTGATAGTATACTTTCTTCATCTTACTGATGGCAAAAGTAGTGAAAAAACAGTATCTTTGCAAACCCAAAAATCAAATAGGATTATGATGACAGCTAAAGAGATACGCGAATCGTACAAGAAGTTCTTCGAAAGCAAGGGACATCTCATTGTTCCGTCTGCTCCGATGGTAGTAAAGGATGACCCGACCCTGATGTTCACGAACGCCGGCATGAACCAGTTCAAAGACATTATTCTCGGCAACCGTCCGGCAAAAAGCAAACGCGTTGCTGACTCGCAGAAATGCCTTCGCGTAAGCGGCAAGCACAATGACCTTGAAGAGGTAGGTCACGACACATACCATCATACAATGTTTGAGATGCTGGGTAACTGGTCTTTCGGAGACTACTTCAAGAAGGAAGCCATTGACTGGGCCTGGGAATATCTGGTTGACGTTCTGAAACTTGACCCGAAGAACCTGTATGCCACAGTATTCGAAGGCTCACCTGAAGAAGGCATCAGCCGTGATGATGAAGCTGCATCATATTGGGAAAAGCATCTGCCGAAAGACCATATCATCAACGGCAACAAACATGACAACTTTTGGGAAATGGGTGACACCGGCCCATGCGGTCCATGCTCTGAAATCCACGTTGACTCACGCTCCGAGGAAGAGAAGGCCAAAGTTGCCGGCCGTGAACTTGTAAACAAGGACCATCCGCAGGTCATCGAAATCTGGAACCTTGTGTTCATGCAGTACAACCGCAAGGCCGACCACAGTCTTGAGCCTCTGCCCGCAAAGGTCATTGATACCGGCATGGGTTTCGAGCGTCTGGTACGCACCCTGCAGGGCAAGACTTCGAACTATGACACAGACGTGTTCCAGCCAATCATAAGCACCATCGGCGCCCTGACCGGCAAACAGTACGGCAAGGATGAGCAGACCGACATAGCAATGCGTGTCGTAGCCGACCATATCCGTACCATAGCTTTCTCAATCACTGACGGACAGCTGCCTTCAAATGCCAAAGCCGGTTACGTGATACGCCGAATCCTGCGCCGCGCCGTACGTTATGCATACACGTTCCTCGGTCAGAAGGAAGCCTTCCTATACAAGCTCCTGCCCTGCCTCATCGACAATATGGGCGATGCTTATCCTGAACTGAACGCACAAAAGACACTCATTGAAAAAGTCATCATAGAAGAAGAGGAATCATTCCTGCGCACCCTTGACACCGGCATAAAGCTGCTCGACAAGGTAATGGCCGATGCGAAGGCATCAAAGAGCACCGAAATCAGCGGTGTCAACGCATTCACCCTATATGATACTTACGGATTCCCGCTTGACCTTACAGAACTGATTCTGCGCGAGAACGGCATGACCGTCAACCAGGACGAGTTCAACGCCGAGATGGCAAAGCAGAAGGCACGTGCCCGCAATGCCGCTGCCGTTGAAAACGGCGACTGGGTAGTGTTGAAAGAAGGTGAAACAGAATTCGTAGGTTATGATTTCACCGAATACGAGACTTCCATTCTGCGTTACCGTGAGGTGAAGCAGAAGAACGGCACAACCTTCCAGATTGTACTTGACAAGACCCCGTTCTATGCCGAAATGGGTGGTCAGGTAGGTGACAAGGGTGTCATCGTAAGCGAATTCGAAACAGTTGAAATAATCGACACGAAGAAGGAAAACGGTCTTCCCATACATATTGTAAAGAAGATGCCCGAGCATCCGGAAGCACCGATGATGGCATGTGTCGATGTTGACAAGCGCCGTGCCTGCGAGGCCAACCACACTGCGACCCATCTGCTTGACGAGGCTCTGCGTGAGGTTCTGGGTTCACATGTCGAACAGAAGGGATCGTATGTAAGTCCTGAAGGACTGCGCTTTGACTTCTCGCATTTCCAGAAGGTTACCGATGAGGAAATCCGTCAGGTTGAGGAAATGGTGAATGAGAAGATCCGCGAAGACATTCCGCTTCAGGAACATCGCGACACCCCGATTGAGGAAGCTAAGAAACTTGGTGCCATTGCCCTGTTCGGCGAAAAATACGGTGACAAGGTTCGTGTGGTACAGTTCGGCCAGTCAATTGAGTTCTGCGGTGGCGTACATGCCAAATCGACAGGTCGTCTTGGAATGTTCAAGATAACGGCCGAGAGTTCGACTGCAGCAGGCGTCCGCCGTATTGAAGCCATCACAGGTCAGGCAGTCGAGAACCTGATGTATTCCTATCAGAACAGCATGAACGCTCTCAAGTCAATGCTCCCGGGAGGTAATCTGGAAACATCGGCACAGAAGATGATTGACGAGAACGCAGCGCTCAAGAAACAGCTTGAAGAACTGCAGAAGGAAAAGGCCGCACAGCTTAAGGACAGCCTGATAGCTGCAAAGAAGGAAATTGCAGGCATACAGGTCATTGACTGCACCATGGAAGGCTCGGCCAACATGGTCCGTGACCTGGTATTCCAGCTTCGCGCTCAGATTGAACAGAATCTGGTGGTTGTAATTGGCAGTCAGGATGGCGGCAAACCTATGATTACCGTCAGTGTCAGTGACGACCTGACCTCCAGATTCAACGCAGGTCAGATGGTACGTGAAGCCGCCAAACTCATCCAGGGCGGTGGCGGCGGCCAGGCCCACTACGCTACTGCCGGCGGCAAGAACCCCGAAGGTCTTGCTGACGCTGTCCGCTCAATTACCGACATGATATGTTCAAGAGGATAATCTCCATTCTTACAGTCCTGATTGTCATCCATTCCGACCTTTTCGGTCAGATGCCATTCGGACATGGCATGGATTTTGTCACTCCAAAGACTGTCATGTATGCAGAGAAGGATTCATGTCCACTTTACATGGACATTTATGAACCCGAAAATGCCGTCAACGCCCCGACAGTCATCTTCATGTTCGGAGGCGGATTCATTGGCGGACAACGCAACGGATTTGCAGAACGTGCATGGTGTACCACATTGAGCCGTAACGGAATCCGCGCAGTGGCAATAGACTACCGTCTCGGACTGAAGGGTATGCACAGGATAGGCCTCAAATCGGTAGCCATGCTTAGAAATGCCATCAGCATGGCTGTTGAAGATTTGTACAGTGCCAGTCTGTATCTGATTGCACACCAGGATGAACTGGAGATAGACTGCAGCAGGATTGTGCTGGCAGGGTCAAGCGCTGGCGCGATATCGGTTCTTCAAGGCGAATACGAACTGTGTAACGGACACGACATAGCATCGGAACTGCCGGACGGTTTCAATTATGCCGGTGTCATTTCATTCTCCGGTGCAATTTTTTCAGAAGACGGCAGAATCAGGTACAAGGACATGGATCCATGCCCGCACTTCATGCTCCATGGGACAAGTGACCACATTGTCCTTTATAAAGGCATACGGTTCTTCAATCAGAACTTTGCCGGCACCGACCGTATTGCCAGGACTTTCATCAAAAAGGAATTTCCCTGCAGAATCATGCGTTTCAAGGGAAACGGTCACGAGATTTCATCAATATACAACACGCTGGCTGACGAATGCATCAGTTTCATAGACAGATACGTCACAGGGAAATCCGAATGCATATCAGATGCAATGCTGTCTGACCCGGCAATTGCCCCAACAGAATGGGGAGCGGGGTCTTTCGGGAAACTCTATCATTAACTGTTTTCAGATTACGTCAGCCTGCAAAAGCTGGCGGTTTTATTCTTCCAGACCTTCTTTCGGCCAGTTGACCAGAAAAACCCTGGATGTGGAACGCGTCAGAGCTGTGTACAGCCATCGCATGTAATCACGTCCCTGCTCCTCCTGCGGTATATATCCCTGATCAATGAAAATGTTCATCCACTGGCCGCCCTGAGCCTTGTGACAGGTAACAGCATAAGCATATTTTACCTGTAACGCATTAAAATGAGGGTCCTTCCGCAAGTTCTCCATGCGTTCCCTGCCGGACTTTATGTGAGCATAGTCAGACATGACATTCTGGAACAGTGAATCCTGCTGTTCTTTGGTCAGCGACGGTGATTCGCTATGCAGAGTGTCAAGCAGGAGTGTGGCTTCCATTTCATAATCGGAATAATCCGGAAAACGAAGGACCGCATCAATGAAACGGAATCCATACAGTTCCCGCTCACGACGTACACGAAATACGGTAGCCACATCGCCATTTGCTATGAACGAAGGTATCGAAGCCTGCACACCGGTTGCGTCTGCAACAGCAGCAGTTTCCATGGCAGTCCAATAATAATTGTTCTTGACAATCATAAGACTGTCACCGCGACACAATTCATCTTCCCGGTCAAGCACTGACGCACGTATCCCATTATTGTAAATCTGTGCCCTCTTGTTTGAGCGGCAAAGAACCATGGTCTCATCAATTCCATCACGACTGTAACAGGTACTGATGGTTTCAACAAGATCGGCTCCCGTTATTGATATCACATCAGTACATCCTTTCAATCTGAATCTGAAAGGGCACACCTTATACCGGGAAGTGTCTTCCAGCATATTTCTAAGGCATGTAGCATTGCTCAGTATGCCCGAATCGCCATTCTGACGCATTACACCACGCAGACAGAATTCAGTGACACTTATGCCATACGCTTCAAGCCGACCTGGCTGAAGAGCCGGACTGTCCTCCTGTCCTACAGGTGGTAGCTGGGCTACATCGCCCAACAGGAGCAGTCTGCAGTTCTTACCGGAATATACATAGCTGACAAGGTCATCAAGAAGCCGTCCCGAACCGAAGCCAGAACCAGAAAGTCCTTCATTTGATATCATTGATGCCTCATCGACAAGAAACAGGGTATTCTCATGCATATTGCGGTCCAATTGAAAACACTCCGCATCAAGAATTGATTTCTGACGGTATATCTTCTTGTGAATGGTATATGCAGGATGACCGGAACTTAGAGAAAAAACCTTTGCGGCACGGCCGGTGGGAGCCAGCAGGACGGAACGTCCGTGCATTGCGGACAATGCCATTACCAAAGCACCTACCAGAGTGGTCTTGCCAGTACCGGCATATCCCTTCAAAATGAAAGCGGGCTTGACGGCATCGGCACATGAAACGAAATGAGCAAGCATGGAAATGACTTTTTCCTGCTCGGGCGTAGGCTCAAACGGGAATTTTTCCATAATACGTTCATATACCTGAGTTTCCACTGTTATTATTTACTAAAAGTCCCTCTTTTTTATTTAAATACCGATAATTGTTCTATTTTTGCGAAGCGAAAATAACAAAATAACTGACCACATATGAAAAAAGTCATCAACATTCTTCTTGCCCTGTGTATTGCCGGACTCGCATACATATACTATGGAAGTATAATGGGTCCTATCAATTTCCAGAAAGAAAAAACCATACGTGACAATGCCGTCATTGCCAAACTTAAGGCAATCAAGGACGCTCAGGCTGAGTACAACAATGCTTACGGCAATGGTTACTGTGACAATTTCGACACACTGATAGCATTTGTAAGAGACGGCCGTCTGCCAATTGTCAAGATGATAGGTAATCTTACCGATGACCAGTTGGAAGCCAACTGGACAGAAGGAAAGGTACTGAAGTTGTACGAGGACGCATATACGGCAGAAGCAATGGCCCAGAACATGAAGGGCTCAAAAGCAAAAGAAAAGGAGAAGCTTGCCAAGCAGCTTTGGGATTCCGCAGCAGCTGCCGGTTTCATCAGTTACAATGAAGATGGAAGCAAGGAATTCTCATTCTACCGCGATACAGTATGGGTTGACATGACAGACTCACTGTTCCATGGCACCATCAATGTTGATTCGCTCAAATTTGTTCCATACTCTGATAACAAGCAGTTTGACCTGTCAATTGCAGCAGACACATCGGCCAAGACCGGTCTTGTCCAGTATTCATTCATAGTACAGGCTCCGTACGAATGGTATCTTGGTGGTCTTGAGAAGCAGGAAATCATCAATCTGCTTGAGCAGTGCGACGCCCGCGGTGTCTTCCGTGGCCTTCAAGTCACCAACGAATCAGGTAACTGGGAATAATCAGGTACGCCTGAAAACCACATCATGAATCCATCTGCCACATAAAAGCGGATGGATTCTTTTTACTCTAAGAAATACAGACTATGAGAGTGATAAGCGGCATATACAGACACAGACACTTTGACGTTCCAAGAACATTCAGTGCACGCCCCACAACAGACTTTGCGAAAGAGAACCTTTTCAATGTCCTTGCAAACAGAATTGACTTTGACGGAGCAAATGCACTTGACCTGTTCTCCGGGACAGGCAGCATAAGCATTGAACTGGTTTCGCGGGGTTGCAGCAAAGTTGTATCGGTAGAAAAGGAACCTGCCCATTACAATTTCATATGTAAGGTTATGGAAACGGTAGGCACAAAAGCCTGTCTGCCAATAAAAGGTGATGTATTCAAATACATAGCCAATTGCAATGCCCAGTTTGATTTCATTTTTGCCGACCCGCCATACCAGCTTGAAAATCTTGCCGACATTCCAGACCTTATTTTTCAGAACAACCTGCTTGCCACAGACGGCATATTTGTACTGGAGCACGGCAAAGCAAACGATTTTTCAAGCCACCCGCGTTTCACAGACAAACGTGTTTACGGCTCAGTGAACTTTTCGTTCTTCAAATAAAAAAAGGGAACTATATACGTGTTGTCCACGAATTTGACGTAACTAATTGAAAAAGACTGGATTTTATGAAAGAAAAGGCTAAGTTATTATGTATAGTAATATAGATACGATAAGACTTAGCCTTTTAACTATGATAGACTTCAGCCGTTTTAACTCTTTTTTCGCCCTCACCACTTACTTTGATACTGAGGCAAAATGCAAGAAAGCCATTGCCGAATCCCGTTGGGAGAAAGGCGATGTTGTATGCCCTTTCTGTGGTGAGCATCATTGCACCTCACGCACCGATGGACGCTACCATTGTGCACATTGCAAGGCAAATTTCTCTGTCCTCGTGGGTACTATCTTTGAGAATACCAAGATTAGTCTTACCAAGTGGTTTATGGCTATGTACCTTATATCTACCCACAAGAAGGGTATCTCTTCTGTTCAGTTGGCTACCGACATTGCGGTTACACAGAAAACCGCTTGGTTCATCCTCCATAAGGTTCGCACCCTTTATGCACAGCATAATGTGATTGGACTCTATGGACACGTGGAGTGCGATGAAATGTACCTTGGTGGTAGGGAAACCAACAAGCACGAGAGCAAGAAGACAGCGAAGACTCAAGGCCGTTCTACCAAGGTTAAGCAGCCTATCTTCGGTATGGCTATGGTTTGGAAGGATGAAACCGTGGACTATGAGACGGGTGAGGTTAAGGAGAAGACTCATACCCTCGTTAACGTGCGAAAGGTGGCTGACGCACAGGCTTGCACCCTTATCCCTATCATCGAGAAATATGTGGCTGAGGGTAGCCTTATCATCACCGATGAACTCAGTGCTTACAACAGCATTGATACTACCAAATACACCCACGCAATCGTGCGTCACGGTGCTAAGGAGTATGTCTGCGGTGGCAATTCCACTAATGGTATTGAAGGCTTTTGGGGACAGTTCAAAAGGATGGTTTTTCGGCACATACCATTTCGTTACCAAGAGGTATCTTCAGAGGTACATTGACGAGGCTGTATATCGTTTCAACACGAAGGAACTGACTGCATCCGATAGATTTGCGGATATGTTTGCTGCTGCTATCGGCAAGGTTCAGTATAAGGATGTGAAAATTGCAGCTTAGTGCATCATTTTTCAGTTTAGAAACTATTTATTGTATAGAAGAGAATGTTTTTTTGTTATTCTCAATAATTTTTGGTATATTTGATTATGCCGCCAAATAATAATAATTGCGGAGTCGATTTATGATATTAACTGAAGAAATGATAAAGAGCCTTCCCGTCATTACTGAGGAAGAAGAGAAGAACAACTACTGGGATGCGGAGGAGTTTATCAATGAAGGTTTAGCCAAGTTCGACAAGGCTATTGCTGAAATTGATAAACTGTATGAATCAAAGCATTAGAATCTATGTACCCAAGGCCCTCCACCTTCACGATATTATCCAAGCAAAATACACGGAGTTATACAGACAGTGGAGACGGGCAAATCCTACAAGTAGGGATTATCCGATAATCAAACTAAGGCAGAACATCGCAAAAGCATATAGCGTTGTTAAGCAATCATTCCCACAGACTTCTTTTAAACAATCTACCTTCATCCCTTGGAGTAGTAAGGGATGGTATGAATTGTACCATTTCCATTGGTACTTTGCGATTTCTTTTGTGAAAGATAGGCGGGGCAATATTAGAGCGCAAATAGAGGATGCTCATTATGAAGGTGAACACCATAACGATACACTCACATCTCAACCTTATGATGAAAGTCAAATCAGAAATAGCAAAATCGTACTCAAAGAAAATGATATTCGCAATATGGTTAGAAGATGTATTCGTGAGATTATCCAAGAGTCGGCATCGGTAAAACGGATTGGTAAATATACGGCGATTGATGGCGATTGGTGGGATGGTATACCAAAAGGATTGGAATCTAAAGGTTGTGGGCTCCAAGATGTAAGAATGTACGATTATAAAAATGAAACCATCGCATTATGGAGACGATGCGATAATCTTAAGTATTTCTACGCAAAGATAGTTCCCGATAAAGGTAAAGATACAAAATGGCAAGCTATGAAACTTTCAGAAGTTCCAATCGTTATAAGGAATGATTTCTCAACAATTAATCCTTTGGGGCACGAACCGTATCTTCCATTTTAACATAAAATGGGTGAGCATCTGCCTTAGAAAACTTATAGGTATCATTGCAATGCTTACATATCGGATGTATGTAGTACTCTTGACCAATCTGTAAATGCCCTCCAATGAACTCATTTCTTTCTCTCAGACAAGATGGGCAAATATGTGGTTCATAGGGAAAATGATGACTCGTATGTAGTTGCTCCCAGTATTCAGCCCAAGAATTGCAGTTGCTATTTGTGGGAGGAGTACTTGTTGAATTCTTTTGATGATAAGCAATAACATATCCTTCTCTTTGAACACCAAGTTTTGCAAGAACAAAAAGGATGATACGATATATGAAAGAATACATATCTCTTTCATTTAATGTTATAGTTTTCTTTTCCATACTTGCAAAGATAAAGAAAGCCCACAGATGATTGACAACTGTGGGATATTTTCTTTTAGACTATGGACAACACGTATATAGTTCCCTAAAAAAAACAGGTAACTGCCTACTTTATTGACAATTACCTGTCTTTCTTCAGTCGGGGTGACTGGATTCGAACCAGCGACCACACGCCCCCCAGACGCGTACTCTAACCGGGCTGAGCTACACCCCGCTGACAACGGATACCACAAGGGCCTCCTTAAATCGGCGCAAAGGTATTCCTTTTTGTCTGATTATCCAAGTTCGGATGTGATTTTTTCAAAACGGATTTCAACCTTCCCGAAGGAAATCAAGCATTTCCAGAAACAGGCTTTTGGAAAGATCCGCAGTTGCGGTCCGGCCATAGCAGTCTGTCAGAAGCACTTCAGCATTATTCCCGTCTTCAAGGCAAAGTGACACCAGAAGGTCATATTGATGGCAGTCAAACAGAACGCTGCCTGTCACTTCACGTGCCTGATATTGCAGAGAACGCACCGTCTGCTGCATTCCATCAAGCAGTGCAAGGACAATATAGGCTTCGCCGGCCTGAGCCCACAGCAGGCACCCGTTGCCATTGTATTGCCAGCCACGTTCGGCTGCAGCCGTTTCCAATGCAGCGGCAAGTATCTGAACAAACGGTTTCATCTGCCGGCAAAACTACAAAAAAAACATAAATGCACAGAATGCATACATAATCATTATCAAAAGCCACGTATTTTTATGTATGTTTGGGTTCGGATAACAGTTTTTCACCGGCTTACCAATCTGAAAATGAGAAAATTACTAACATTTTTATTATCCTGTTCCCTATTTTTCACCATAGCGGAGGCGCAAGCGGGTAAAGAGGTAAAAATGGATGGTAAGGCATCGGTCAACGCACATCTGATTGACGCAAGCAACAACGAAAACCTGCCATCGGTAAACATTCAGATGTACAGGCTGCCAGATTCGGTTTTCGTTACAGGCACCGTCACAGACAGTGAAGGATGGTTCACAATAAAGAAGGTGCCGGTTGGAGAATATCTTCTCAAATACTCATACCTGGGTTACTCAACGCAGGAACACAATATCAAGATTATCAAGGAAGACAGGGAACGTGCCCTTGGCGTCTTCAAGATGGCCGATGCAAGCTATCAGCTCTCAGAGGCTGTTATTCAGGAAACACTGCCACCCACACAGGTGGTCGAAGACACCATGATGTACAATGCTGATGCATACCGCGTTCCCGAAGGATCAATGCTGGAGGAACTCATAAAGCGTCTGCCTGGTGTTGAGATTGATGAAGACGGCGGCATTACAGTCAACGGAAAGTCGGTCTCACGTATTCTCGTGGATGGCGAGGAGTATTTCGGCAATGACCGTACCATGGCCACCAAGAATCTTCCTGTCAGCATTATTCACCGTATTAAGACCTACCAGCGAAAAAGCGACCTTGCCCGCGTTACCGGAGTCGATGACGGTGAAGAGGAGACAGTTCTCGATCTTCAGATAAAACCTAACATGAAAAGGGGGTGGCTGAACAATCTTGACGCCGGAATAGGCAAACCCGTAGGCGACAACTACTACGGAGACTGGCTCAAGCACCTGTATTCAGGAAGGTACACGCTGAACAGGTTCGGAACTGGCCAGCAGTTGTCATTCACTGCAAATACGCAGAACTCCGGACGCAACAATGGTGTGAGTGAAAACACCCAGCTTGGTGTAAATTTTTCAAGAAACATTGGCGAAAAATACCCCAGGCGCAAGAATGAATACCCTCTGCAATTAAATGGGAATATACGCTGGAACGGTTCCTCATCGCGTTCACTCAGCGAATCGGAATCGGAAACATTCACAACACAGTACACTTCTGCATCATTCCGCAACAACCAATCAGAGCGGGAGAACGGTAGCGGCAGCATAAATGGAGAAATGAAAGTGGAATGGAGACCGGACACCACCATTGACATTATTTTCAGGCCGCGTTTCTCGGTCAGCCGCAACAACAGCACATCGGGCAACCGATCGGCCACATTCAATGTAGACCCTTATTCTACCGGAATGACAGACATTCTGGAACAATACGCAGAACTTGGACAGGAACTGCTTGACTCTATTGGGGTCAATTCGCAGAACAGCACCAGTTACAGCGAAAGCAGCAGCAATCAGGTAAATGCGGAGTTTCAGTTCAATAAAAAACTGCGGGAAGACGGACGGAATCTCACATTGCGTTTCACCTACCAGAAAAACAGCGGAGAAAGCGAAAGCTATTCTCATTCCAGACAGGAATACTACCAGATGCACAGCCGCGATTCAATCATGAACCGGTACAATATCAATCCTACAGACAACACCAACTGGAGCGGACGTATAATGTGGAGCGAACCTCTTGACTCCGGCAAGCGCAATATCCAGATAAGCTATCAGATTCAGGCAACCCGACGCGAGACGAACCGTGAGACATACGTAATGCCGTCTGGTGACGGTTTTGAAAGATGGGAAGACAACTGGTATCTGCCTTATGAGATTGAGCAATATCTGAACAGCGAATTGAGCCGCAAGGCAACGAACATTACCCGCAACCACACCGTTACGCTGCAATACCGTCATAACACAGACCACACGAATTTCAATCTAGGAGTCAATTTCATGCCGCAATATACGGGAATGGACAACTTCCAGTACATGGGCCAGACCATAGGTGACACTTCAAGAGTCGTTTACAACTGGAGTCCGTCAATGAACTGGCGCTACCGTTGGAACAACCGCAAAAACATTCAGTTCACGCTGCGTTCCAACACCAGCCAGCCAAGCATGGAAGATATGCTGGACATTACCGACGACAGTAACCCTCTGAATATCAGAAAAGGCAATCCAGGACTTCTGCCTTCCCTCAGAAACACTTTTGAGACCAATCTTCAACTCTATTTCGATTCCACGCAACAGACCCTGAACGTCAGAGTTTCGGTTGAAAACTCCCTGCGAAATGTCTCACAACGGACTGACTATGACCCACAGACCGGTATATCAGTCACACAACCAAGAAACATGGAAGGATTCTGGAACAACTGGAGCACAAACGGCAATATCACATTCAATCAGACAATTCCAAACACCAAATGGAGGTATAACACATCGGGCAGCATATCGTTCCGACATCAGGAAAGTTATGCACGTACAGGCAGTATAGGGAATTATCAGGAGAGTGCAGGCGACGGAAGCGCGGTACTGGCTACATCAAAGACCATCACGGCAGGCCAGAACGCATCGGTCACGTACCGGACCGATGCACTTGAAATGAGCGTGAACGGGCGCTTCAACTTCAACCATTCCGAGAACAACATACGGCAGAACGGAAATATGAACACCTGCAATTTCAACTACGGCTTGCGCGGGAATTATCGTCTGCCATGGCATAACGTGAATTTTGGGACAGACATCACCATGCAGAGCAGACGCGGCTACAACGGTTCGTACAACCGCGATGACCTGATATGGAATGCCAATGCATCTGTCAGTTTTTTACCGGCCAATATAGGAACATTCCAGATACAGTATTTTGACATTCTGAACGACGAAAGCAATGTGAACCGCGAAATAACAACCACCTCGCGCACCGATACCAGGAACAACAGCGTGCACAGTTACATTATGCTGCATCTCATACTGAAAGTCAATGTCTTCGGTGACAAGCAGATGCGCAGGGAAATGATTCAGTCATATTTGAATCAGAAGCGCGGTTGACTTCATAGTTGCGCTTTTTTTGTATCTTCGCATCATTATAATTCTAGGGGAAAATGCCTGACAACATCGTAATTGTAGCCTCTGTAGTGCTGGTTGTATTATGCTGTATGTATTGGTGGAACGTACAGAAACAGAATACTGGAGAACAGGCCAAAGGAACATCGGCACCGGATAGCCTGCAGGACCATGGTTCGGAATGCTGCGGCAAACACGCGGTCTGCGAGAAACAGAAGCTGGCAGAGGCCAGAATGCGCACTGCCCAGTATTTTGATGACGAGGAACTTGACCGGTTCAGCGGAACGTCGGCGCAGGATTATAATGACGAACAGGTTGAGGAATTCCGTTACATCATGTACACCATGCAGCAGGATGAAGTCAGCCAGTGGCTTGAATGCCTTGACGCACGCGGCATTGAACTGCCCGACCAGCTCAAGGAAGAAGCCTACTCAATGATGAACGAGAACATGCAATAAACGCCAGAGTCATGGGAATGCATTTAGACATCAAGACCTGTCCGGGATTATTCATTCCGGTCATAGTCATCTGCATATTCCTGACAGGATGCTCTACATCAAAGAACACAGCCGGCACACGTTTGTATCACGCCACCGTAACACGTTACAATACATATTTCAACGGAAAGGAAGCATACCGGAAAGGCTATGAATCACAGGAACAGGCCATGAAGACGAACTGGCTTGAGTATCCTGAAATAAACCCGGCCAGCGACAGCAAAACGAAAGGTACAGGTGCAGCCAACTATGAAACGGCCATAACCAAAGCGAAAAAATGCATCAGACTGCACTCTATATCCGCCAAGCCCAAAAAGAAAAGCGGCAAGACACTGTCAGACAAGGATAAGCAGTGGTATGCCAAGACCGAATACAATCCGTTCCTATGGAACGCATGGATGCTTATGGCTGATGCCCAAGCGCAATCGGAAGAATTCATTGAGGCAGCCAGCACTTATTCCTACATTGCCGGAATGTATGCAGACGAACCTGAAATTGTCGCTGAAGCCATCGGCAAAATGGCTTGGTGCTATGCACATGTTGACTGGTTTTACGAGGCCGATGAACTGTTTTCCCGAACCAATGGTCTGAAAACAGGAATTCAGAAACAGATGGAGCTGAAAGCTCTGCGGGCATCGGCACTGATGCGTCAGTCCAGATACGAAGAATGCATACCATTGATGGAGGATGCCATTAACAGAAAAGATGTCGGAAAGTCGCAACGCATACGGGAACGATATCTGCTGGGCCAACTGTACAAGACGGAAGGGCGTTTCGCCGATGCGGAACGCTGTTTCAGACAGGTCATACGAATGAATCCGAGTTACGACATAGAATTCCACGCACGCATACGCCAGACCGAGACAATGGCGTCAGGTCAGGGCTCGCGAAAGGCAATGAGAAAGCTGGAACACATGCTCAAGGATTCCAAGAACAAAACACGGCAGGATCAGGTCTACTATGCCATGGGCAATATCAAGTTGCTGAACAATGATACCATTGCCGCCATCAGATTGTTCGAACAAGGTGCCAAAGCCAACTCGAACTATTCACCTGAAAAAGGCATACTGCTTCTGACATTGGCCGACTTGTATTGGAACATGTCGGACTATGCTAATGCCGGCCGATGCTATTCCAATGCTGTCGGAATGATAGGAACAGCCCACAAGGAATACAAGACAGTAAGACGTAAAAGTGAAGTTCTGGAAGAACTTGCATCAGAACTGTCAGTCGTCCACATGCAGGACAGTCTCCAATGGCTGGCAACACTTCCTGACTCAATGGTCACAGGAATCATCGACAAGGTTATAGAAGAGCTCAAGCAGAAAGAGGAGCAGCAGGAACAGGCAAAAACCGGTGACAACGAAGAAACAGACAATAAGACAGTTCCTCAAAATGACAATCAGACAGCTTCCTGGTACTTCTACAACAGCCAGGCAGTGGAACGGGGAAAAGACGAGTTCATGAAGCAATGGGGTAACCGGGCTCTTGAAGACGACTGGCGGCGCAGCAACAAAAGCGTGCTGGCGGCCGATCCAACGGAGAATAACACCAAGAGCAATGGTGATGACATGAACGCGGCAGCTGACACATCAGGTGTATCAGATGCCATAAGCGCCGATTCATTACCCGACAGATACAGTCGTCAGTACTACCTCAATATGATTCCATATTCACAAGAGGCAATGATAAAATCTGACAACGCCATAACCCGCAGTCTTTTTTCCGCCGGCATTATCTTCAAGGATGAACTTGCAGAGTACACATTGGCTGAAGAAAAATTATGGCGCATTGTAAATTCATATCCCAACAGTCAGGAAGCTGATAATGCCCTTTACCAGCTGTTTCTCTTATATTCACATATTGAGCGGAAAGAAATGGCAGACAGCTGCACAGCCATTCTGTCAAGACTATACAAGGACAGTGAATATACAATGATGCTGACTGACAGCAACTATATTGACAATGCCCGATTCGGCAGGCAGCGTGAAGACTCAATCTATGCCATGACCTATCAGGCATTCCGCGACGGTGACGCCGCTCTTGTCAATCAGGGTTGTCAGACATCGGCCATGCTATACCCCATGGGGCAGAACCGTGCCAGATTCATGTTCCTGCATGCAGCCATACAACTACAGAACGGTAACCTGACGGAATTCCTGTCTGAGCTCAAAGAACTTGTAAGCAAATATCCCCAAGAGGAAATAAGCCAGTTCGCAGGCATCATTGCGCAAGGTGTTCAGGATGGCAGAATTCTCCAATCCAGCAACATGTTCTCCATTTGGGAACGTTCCGGCACAGAAGGGCAGATGCCTGACAGTCTCAAGCCTTCTTTCAACAACGACCGATTCGTACCTTTCCAGTTCATCATTGCATACCCCGATGGCGAACTCAATGAGAACCAGCTGCTGTTTGAACTTGCCAACTACAATTTCAGCAACTACACCATGCGTGACTTTAATCTGAAACTGTCAAAGCAACAGGGCATCGGTATGCTCTCTGCAGGCGAGTTCATCAACTTTGACGAAGCATATATTTACAGCAGAAAACTGTTTGCCGATCCTGAAATGGCCAGAAAGTTTGAAGGTCTGAAAGTGCTTGTCATTTCAGAATCAAACCTTGAAACGCTGTTCAAATATTACAGCATCAACGAATGGCAGACATTTTACGAAGAGAATTTCCTGAATATTCCACAGTTTGAGCTTGACGGCAGCACGCTGTATGAAGCACTTGAACGTGACACCGAAATCCAAGCACCTGAATCATGAACAAGAACGGCACTCTACTTTGGGTCGACGATGAGATTGACCTGCTCAAAGCACATATTCTGTTCCTTGAAAACAAGGGATATGAAGTCGACACTGTCACAAACGGGCACGACGCCCTTGACCGATGTGCCTCAAAAGATTACGACCTGGTTCTGCTTGACGAGCACATGGTTGGCATGAGCGGGTTGGAAACATTGGGATACATCAAGGAAAGCCATCCCGGTATGCCTGTTGTCATGGTAACAAAGAGCGAAGAAGAAAACATCATGGACCAGGCCATCGGCTCAAAGATCGCCGACTATCTCATAAAGCCTGTCCACCCGAATCAGATTCTTCTGACACTGAAGAAGAACATACATAAAAGCGACATCGTCACGGCCGAAACCAACCGCAGTTACCAGCAGAATTTCGGCCGGTTGAACATGCAGATAAACGATTCACTGACTGCACAGGACTGGACTGAGGTCTATCGGCAGCTGGTTTTCTGGGAACTGGAACTCAAGGAGGCAGACAGCAGTATGCATGAAATGCTTTACCAGCAGAAAGCCGATGCCAATGCCGCCTTCTGCAAATTCATCAAGCGCAACTATATTGACTGGATGAGCGACAAGTCCGAAAGACCTGTCATGAGCCACGACCTTTTCAAAAAGTACATTTTCCCATCGCTCGATGCCGGAGAAAAACCATTTCTGATTGTCATGGACAATTTCCGTTATGACCAGTGGAAGGTACTTTCTACCGAGTTGTCCGCTGTTTTCACATTTGAAGAACAGTTATACTACAGCATTCTACCAACTGCCACACAATATTCCAGAAACGCCATTTTCTCCGGTCTCCAACCGGATATGATAAGCAGGATGTTTCCCGATTTATGGGTTGATGAAGACTCGCCTGAAGGCAAGAACATAAACGAAGAACCTCTGATCAGGACACACATTGAACGCTACCGCCGCAAGGACACTTTCTCTTACAGCAAAATAAATGATTCAACTGCGGCCGACAAACTGATTGGCCAGATAAACAACCTTCTTGTCAATGACCTGAACGTCATTGTGATAAATTTCATTGACATATTGTCGCACGCCAAGACCGATTCGCGTATGATGCGCGAACTTGCCCATGATGAAGCCGCATACCGCAGCCTCATTCTGTCATGGTTCCATAATTCGTCAATGAGAGACCTTTTCCGGGCCATAGCAGCCACTGGCCGCAAAGTCTTCATAACCACTGACCACGGAAGCATCAGAGTCACCCACCCCTTGAAGATTGTGGGCGACCAGTCAACAAACACCAACCTGAGGTACAAGCTCGGGCGCAGCCTTGCATTCAACCCTAAGGAAGTGTATGAAATTCAGGAACCGCGTAAGGCACATCTACCCCAACCCAACCTGAGCACAGAATACATATTCTGTACAGGCAACGATTATTTTGTATATCAGAACAACTTCAACAGCTACGCGCAATTCTATAAGGACACATTCCAGCATGGAGGTATATCCATGGAAGAAATGATTGTCCCCATCATAACAATGCAACCAAAACGCAAAGAATAAAAATATGGCAACACTGACAATAAAAGATACGGAAACAATTTCCGAAACGGCCAGACAGTTCATGCAGCTTATGGGCGATGACACAGTATTCGCATTCTACGGCAAGATGGGTGCCGGCAAGACAACATTCATCAAGGCGCTTTGTAAGGAACTTGGCGTTGAAGACGAAGTCAATTCACCGACATTTGCAATAATCAACGAATACAGGTCGGCTACAACCGCCGAACTAATCTATCATTTTGATTTCTATCGCATCAAAAAATTGGACGAAGTCTACGATCTTGGATACGAAGATTACTTCTATAGCGGTGCCCTTTGCTTCATTGAATGGCCCGAACTCATTGAGGAACTGCTTCCCACCGATGCAAAAAAAGTGTCCATCACTGAAAACAGCGATGGAACACGCACCATCAGTTTCTGATGCCGGTCAGGCACAGAAACTGTCATTCATCTTCCAAAGAATCAACATAATCGGCCTCGGCCTGGACAATGAGCATAATCTCATCGGCCGGGAAAGACCCCATGTTGTCGTGTTTTGCCTCCTTGACAATATATGCCACCAGAGCATCGTTGTCAATATTGACAAAACCGTCACCATCCGGTTCCTGATCAAGCACGCCGCTCTGCATGAACCAGTCGTTAATCACGTCAAGAATATAGTAGAGAGTGTCTTCAGAATACTTTTCCTTCAATTCCTGAGGCAAGGCATTCTGAATGTACTCTACCGTCTTCTGGTCATCAATATCGTCTTCAAGAAATTCGTCGTTTGCCATAACGGGAATCAGAGAAGTGAATTGATTTTTTCCTCATAGATATTCTTGCCGGCAACGCCTACCAGACGGTCAGCCTCCTGGCCTCCCTTCAGGAATACGACCGTAGGAACATTCATGATTCCGAACTTGTCTGTAAGTTCAGTATTCTCTTCGATGTCACATTTGCCTATGATTACCTTGCCGTCATACTGGGCCGCAAGTTCTTCAATGACAGGAGCCAGACGCCTGCATGGTCCACACCATGTTGCCCAAAAGTCAACTACCATAGGTTTTCCCGAATTCGCCAGAGATTCAAAATTCTGTTCTGTAATTTCAATTTCCATAGCTGTTTATTTTGATTATTGATTGAATTTCAACTGCAGGTTTCTTGTCTTCTCCAAATAGTCAACAAGTTCACATGTCACTTCAATTTTTCTGGTTGACGATGCCAGCGAAACCCTGCTGTCACTGGCAAGATCGCTGACTTCAAATTTGAGCATCACATTTCCCGGCTTCATTGTCAGAGTGTCAATATCACTGACAAGTTCCTTGTCAAGAACCGACAGGGGAATACAGATGGTCATGCTGTGAATGGCACTGTCCTTGACATCCTGAAGCAGTTCTATTGAATTGATGTTCAAATCTATACGGTCAGGTATGTAACGGCTTGGCTGACACATACCCCTAATGAACAGGAAATTGCCCACCACAAGCATGTTACGCCATTTGAGCCAGTTCTCGCCAAAGAACGCCAGTTCATGTGAACCGGTAAAGTCCTCGACTTTTGCAAAACCGCAAGGTTTGCCGTTCTTCATGCGCGATTCTCTCATGGCAATGACAATACCTCCAAAAGCCAGTTCACGGCCTACCAGTTTCTCCCGTTCATTAAGTTGGGCCATCCCCACATTGCATACATGCTCAAGTATCACACGGAATTCGTCAAGCGGATGTGCAGAAATGTATATGCCCACCAGGTCTTTCTCACGGTTCAGTCTGTCAATAGCCGACCATTCAGCTGCTTCGGGAATAACCGGAGTGGCAACACATTCATTCATTCCCATATCTCCGAACAGGGAGAACTGCGATTCATTTCTGTCAGTCTGGAAACGGTTTCCGTATCGGACCAGAATATCGGCAAAAGTGTCACTCTTGCCACACGGTTCCATAAACTGCTCGCGGCGTATCTCCTTAAAACTGTCAAAAGCGCCCGCCAATGCCAGGCACTCTATGTTCTTTCTGTTGCATGCGCTCAAATTGACGCGCTGCACAAAATCAAATATATCTTTGAACGGTCCGTTTTTCCTTTCCTCAATTATTGACTGTACGGCATTTTCACCAACGCCTTTGATGGCTGCCATGCCGAAACGTATGTCACCTGCCGCATTCACGCTGAACTTGCGCAGACTCTCGTTCACATCGGGCCCCAGCACCTTGATTCCCATGGCCTTGCACTCGTCCATGAGCTTTGTTATTTCGGTAATGTCCGAAAGGTTGCGGCTAAGGTTGGCAGCCATGTACTGCGACGGATAGTTGGCCTTCAGGTACGCAGTCTGATACGCCACCCATGAATAGCACGTGGCGTGGCTCTTGTTGAATGCGTACGATGCGAACTTCTCCCAGTCGGCCCAAATCTTTTCCAGAACCTTCTCGTCATGACCGTTTGACTTGCCGCCTTCAATGAACTTGGGCTTCAGATGGTCCAGTTTGTCCTTGAGTTTCTTACCCATGGCCTTGCGCAGTGTGTCACTCTCACCGCGTGTGAAGTTGGCAAGCAGACGCGATAGAAGCATGACCTGCTCCTGATAGACGGTAATGCCATACGTATCCTTCAGGTACTTCTCCATGCACGGAATGTCGTACTCTATAGGTTTACGGCCCAACTTGCGGTCAATGAAGTCAGGAATGTAGTCCATAGGTCCCGGACGATACAGGGCATTCATGGCTATGAGGTCCTCGAACACACCGGGCTGAAGTTCGCGCAGGTATTTCTGCATACCGGGCGATTCAAACTGGAACGTGCCTATGGTACGGCCTTCACAGTACAGTTGGAAGGTCTTGGGGTCATCAATTGGAATTGCATCTATATCAAGGTCAAAGCCCAGACTGACACGGATATTCTCCTGCGCTTCCTTGATGATGGACAAGGTCTTCAGGCCAAGGAAGTCCATTTTGATAAGTCCGGTATCCTCAATCACACTGCCTTCATACTGAGTTACAAGCAGTCTCTCACCCGATTCCTTGTCGACAGCCGTTGACACCGGAACCCAATCGGTAATATCATCACGGCAGATTATGGTTCCGCACGCATGCACACCCGTGCCGCGTACATTACCTTCAAGCATTCTGGCAAACTGAATGGTCTGACGGATCTTCGGATCTTCCGACACTGCCGCCTGCTGCAGTTCGGGAACGCAGTCAAGCACATTCGTCAGGTTCATCTTACGCGGGCTGCCATCCGGTTTGTCAGGCAGGCGGTCCGGTATAGCCTTGCACAGGGCATTTGAAACATCAAGAGGCACCTTCAGTACACGTGCCACATCCTTGATGGCCATCTTGGTGGCCATTGAACCGTAAGTGATGATATGGGCAACCTTTTCCTGACCATATTTTTCGGTAACCCACTGAAGCACACGTCCACGGCCGTCATCGTCAAAATCGACATCGATATCAGGCAGTGAAATACGGTCCGGATTCAGAAAACGCTCAAAAAGCAGGTCATATTTGATCGGGTCTATCTGTGTGATTCCCAAGCAGTACGCTACAGCCGAGCCAGCCGCCGAGCCACGGCCGGGGCCCACTGACACGCCAAGTTGGGTACGGGCGGCATTTATGAAGTCCTGCACAATGAGGAAGTAACCGGGGAAGCCCATGGTCTTCATTATGTGCAGCTCGAATACCAGCTGCTTCATTACATCGTCAGGAATCGGATCACCGTAACGGACCTTGGCTCCCTTCAGGGTCAGTTCCCTCAGATAATCGGCCTCAAGCTTGATTCTGTACAGTTTGTCATACCCGCCCAGTTTCTTTATTTTCTTTTCGGCATCTTCCTGCGACATGACCACCTCACCATTCTCATTGCGGGTGAACTCGTCAAACAGATCCTTTTCGGTAAGACGGCTGCGATATTCATCTTCGGTGCCGAAATCCTCAGGGATAGCAAAATTCGGCATTATCGGCGGATGGTTAATGGAGAATTCCTCAACCTTGTCAAGAATCTCAATCGTGTTGTCAAGACATTCCGGCACATCCTCAAAGACCTGGTTCATTTCGGCCGTGGTCTTGAACCACTCCTGCTTGGTGTATCGCATCAGATTCGGATCATCCGGATCGCGACCTGTGGAAAGGCATATGAGCAGTTCGTGGGCATCGGCATTCTCTTCGTCAAGGAAATGGACATCGTTTGTACAGATTGTCTTGATGCCATGTTTATTTGCCAGTTCCAGCAATTTTTCATTAACCGCCACCTGTAAAGGATAGGTCTCGTGGTTGGCTTTCTCCACGTTCGCCTTGTGCCTCTGCAGTTCCAGGTAATAATCATCACCAAACAGATTGTGATACCATTCAATTATCTGCTCGGCACGCTCAATGTCTCCGGCGGTTATGGCACGCGGCACCTCACCGCCAAGGCAGGCGGAACAGCATATTATGCCCTCGTGGTACTTTTCAATGTCATACCGGTCTGTACGCGGATGTGAATAGAAGCCGTCGGTCCAGGCTCTTGAAACAATCTTGGCCAGATTGTGGTAACCCTTTTCGTTCTTTGCAAGCAGAATCAGGTGATAATTGGCACCATCAAGTTGTCTGCTTTCAGTCTGCTCCTTATGACGCGGAGCCACATATACCTCGCAGCCTATTATCGGTTTGAAGTGCTGGCCCTTTTCCGCAAGTTTGTCGTTCTTCTTGTCACAGTAGTTCTTGAACTCCTTGATACCCATCATGTTTCCATGATCGGTAATGGCGACGCCGCGCATGCCATCGGCTACAGCCTTGTCAACCAGCTTCTGTATGTTGGTCTGGCCGTCAAGCAGCGAATACTGCGTGTGCACGTGGAGATGTACAAAATCGCGCATAAGGATTTGCATCAGAAAAACTTTATAAAGTTACTCTTCGCATTCGGTTTCCGCAATAGAATATATGGACAAAAGTTTTCAACAAGAGCGGTTGGAAAGGCATCATCATGACCATCGGTTGCAGATGCGTGGCTGAGCAAAGAAAATGGGCACCATAATGATATCAGGTTCCAATTATTATCATTACCTTTGGTGGCACAATAAAAAAACAAGAAAGTCAAAAGTGGCGGACTGCAGCAAACGACATCCGAAATTCAACGCAGAGGGAAAGCCCACTCTTCTTCTGGCCGTTGCAGTTTTCCTTGTCATAAACGGGGCAATGCAATTCTGTCAGTTATCATGGTGGTGGAGATATCCGGTCCTGGCCATTTCTTTGGCTTTTCTTATATTTTTCTTCTATTTCTTCCGCAATCCTGTTCGCAAATTCCAGATAGAGGACACACAAGGTGTCGTGGTATCACCGGCAGACGGAACAATCGTAACAGTTGAAGAGGTTGACGAACCGGACCATTTCGGTGACCGCCGCATAATGATATCAGTATTCATGAGCGTTTTCAGTGTTCATGCCAACTGGTATCCCGTAAACGGGAAAGTCATTAAAGTGGAACACCAGGACGGCAACTACCACGCCGCGTTCAAGCCTAAAGCCAGTACGGAAAATGAACGTTCTATGGTTGTCATTGAAACTCCCGAAGGGCATCATGTCATGATGCGTCAGATAGCAGGAGCTTTGGCACGCAGAATTGTGACATACTCCAAGCCGAATGACAACTGTCAATTGGACAGCCACATGGGCTTCATCAAATTCGGGTCAAGAGTCGATTTATACCTTCCTGTCGGCAGTCTTGTATGTGTCAAGATAGGGCAGAAAGTAAGTGGAGGCCTGACAATTCTGGCAAAATTGCCCAACAAGGAAAACATCTGACCGAAATGGCAAACTGCATCACAAAGCATATTCCGAACACGCTGACCTGCTGTAATCTTCTTTCAGGCTGTATGGCAGTAATCACAGCATTCAGCGGCAATGCATGGCACACTCTCTTATGGGTAGTTTGCGGCGCTGTCTTTGATTTTCTTGACGGTTTCTCCGCAAGACTGTTGAAAGCATATTCCCCACTTGGCAAAGAGCTCGATTCATTGGCAGACCTCATCACTTTCGGCCTTTCGCCGGCCGTGCTGTGCTGGAGAGTGCTTCAGGCATACGTTTACCCGTGTAGCTGTGTAGAACGTTTTTTTCCTTACATAGCCTTTGTAATGGCTGCGTTTGCAGCATTGAGACTCGCCAAATTCAACATTGATGACAGGCAGACCACTTCATTCCGCGGTCTTGCCGTACCAGCCAATGCATTGTTTTGGTGCGGTCTCTTCCAATTGGATTTATCAGCAGTGGCTGCGGCATCCTATTTCATCGGAGTTCTTGCCATTGCTTTTGCATTCCTTATGATCAGCGACATTCCCATGTTCTCACTCAAATTCAAGAACTTGGACTGGAGTCAGAACAAGGTACGCTTCATATTCCTGCTTGGAGCCGTCATCATTATGATTCTTGCAGGATTCCTCTGCGAGGGCAATGCTCCGGCCAGAAAGGGACTTTGGCTGGTAATGCTTTGGTACATCTCACTTTCCTTGCTGACAAAAGGTCAGTTCTGACAGCAAGGCACGAATTTTGCCTTCATTCTTATTGAAATGTCATCAATAAGATTATGTTCATCACAATATTCATACTGACTCTGTTTGCGGTCTTCATTGTTATATCCGTAATAAGCGGCCTGTTCATAACAATATTGAACAGAATCGCCTCCCTATTCATGCACTTCAGGAGAAACCGGAGTAACAACAAAGGCGACACTGCTGCCGGAAACAGCAACCCGCCCCATCAGACCATGCGAGCCAAAAGGGGCGGGAAACATAAAGTCATCGACAGCAGCGACGGTGAATATGTTGATTTTGAAGAAATCAAGCGTGGACAAGAGTTCCAATAGGCTGACCTTCCATAACCTTTTTCAGGTTTCCAGGTATATCCATATTGAACACATAAATTGACAGGCCGTTCTCCTTACACATTGTAGTGGCTGTCAGATCCATGACCTTCAAGTTCTTGTTGTAAATTTCGTCAAAGGTTATTTCCTGGAATTTTGTGGCATTCGGATCTTTTTCCGGATCTGCCGTATAGACTCCGTCCACACGCGTGCCCTTCAGCATGACATCGGCCTCTATTTCAATTCCACGCAATGAAGAACCGGTATCTGTAGTGAAATACGGATTACCCGTGCCTCCGACCATAATGGCTACCTTACCCTGTTCCATGGCATCAATTGCCTTCCACTTGGTGTAAAGTTCCCCTATAGGTTCCATGCGAATTGCAGTCAGGACAACATTCGGACAGCCTGCAGCAGTCAGCGCAGAACTCAGCCCGAGTCCGTTGATAGTCGTGGCAAGCATGCCCATCTGGTCGCCCTTGACACGGTCAAATCCCTTTCCAGCCCCTTTCAGGCCTCGAAAAATGTTGCCTCCGCCAATTACAATACCAATCTGCACACCCATATCACTGATTTCCTTAATCTGCTGTGCATACTCGGCAAGACGTTTCTCGTCAATGCCGTATTTCTGTTCTCCCATGAGGCTCTCACCGCTCAATTTGAGAAGTATTCTTTTGAATCTCGCCATTATAAATTCCAGTTATATTGTTTTACAAATGTAATCATTTCTTTGACGGTATGACAAACTGCACCTGTTTGAATTCATACGTTCTTTTTTCACCGCCGTCAGTTTCGAGCACAAGACAGCCGTTCGGTTCCACATTGCAGATTCTGGCCTTGAACAATCCATTGATATCACGGAACTGGTGAAAGCCTGTTCCTCTGTACATCCGGTCATGATACCGTCTGTCCGTCTTCTGCATTTCTTCCGACGTATAACGCCCCATATATTCAATGAAGCACGCAACTACAGATTGCAGCAAAGGTTCCAGATTGAATTCATGCCCTGCCACCATGGCCATAGAAACAGGATTAGGCGCATCGGACTCAAAGACTGTCTGATTCACATCCAGCCCCACACCGACAACCGAATGCTGGATACTCCGTCCCATGACGGTATGTTCAATCAGAATGCCAGCCATTTTGAAGTCTTTCCAGTATATGTCATTCGGCCATTTCACGCTCACATAACGGCCGAGTTCCGGGCCCAGATATTCACAGACGCAGTCACTTACAGCAAGAGCGATAGCCTGCGAGATGAAGAACTGCCGGGTAACATCAATTGACGAGGGATGGGCAAGTATACTGAACAGAAGATTCTTTCCGGGTTGTGACTCCCATGTATTGCCACGCTGTCCGCGTCCACCGGTCTGAAAACCGGCAACCGCAACCTCATAGTCAAAGCCGGAGTCTCCGCCAGCAAGTTCCGTCAGATATGTATTGGTCGATACGATACTAGCCGACCTGTGCCATTTTATTTCCATTAGCGGCATTCCATAGGTGGGAAGAATGCATCGGCAATATGCTCGACCGCCATCCTTCCGTCATTATCAACTATCGTTACAATATCAAAACGCACATCCATATCCAGACAGTTCAGACGGATATATGCATCGGCAGCACAGACCGTTCTGAAAATCTTCCGGGAATCTACAGCATCTTCCGGACAGCCGAACCTCGTTCCTCCACGTGTTTTAACCTCGACAAAGACCAGAGTGTTTCCCTTGCGGGCCACAATATCCAGTTCCTTATGGCCGCATCGCCAGTTGCGGTCCAGAACCTGATAACCTTCATTTTCCAGATATTCGGCAGCCAGCAATTCGCCGGTTTTGCCTAGAATGTTGTGTTTTGCCATGTGTTTGACAAAAATAATCATTACCTTCGTGCTGTACAACGGCTATGCAGAAAAAAGAGACAACAGTCAGAACCGAGCGGTATTCTTTTCTGGTGAGTCAGGAAGAGAAGAAGCTGATAGAACGATACCTGCACAAATATGGCATTGAAAACCGCAGCAGATGGATGCGCGAAACACTGGTATCATTCATTCTCAAGAACCTGGATCAGGATTATCCTACCCTGTTCAATGAACAGGAAATGCGCCGTTGACTTTTCACTGCACATGGAAGCGGCAGAGCAGGACAGCAAATATATGAAAATGGCTTTGGAAGAGGCCGTATCGGCCTTTCATGCCGGCGAGATTCCTGTCGGTGCTGTTGTAGTCTGCCAGAATCAGGTCATAGCACGTGCCCACAACCTTACCGAAACGCTGACCGATGTTACAGCTCACGCGGAAATGCAGGCAATAACAGCCGCCGCATCATGGCTTGGAGGAAAATACCTTGACCAGTGCACCCTGTATGTCACACTCGAGCCCTGTATCATGTGCGCCGGAGCAATAGGCTGGTCACAACTCGGACGCCTGGTTTATGGTGCATCAGACCCTAAACGCGGCTACTCATTGTTTTCTCCTGGAGCCCTTCACCCGAAGACTGCAGTAACAGCCGGCATTATGGCAGATGAATCAGAAGCCCTGCTCAAGGACTTCTTCAAATCAAAGCGATAAGTCTTTTTTTGAATCTGTTTGAAAGTTCAAAGCTTACGGTACTTGCCTTCGTCCATATCTTCAAGAATGGACAGATAACTGTTGTAGCGTGAAACACTTATTGAGCCCTGTTCCACTGCCTCAAGAACGGCACAGCCCGGCTCACAGGTATGAGTGCAGTCCTGATAACGGCACTTTGACTGTGCACTGAAAATCTCCGGGAAATAATGGCTCACTTCATGCACCCCCATATCGAACGTTCCGAATCCCTTGACTCCAGGGCTGTCAATAATCCATCCTCCATCGGCCAGCTGGAACATTTCAGAAAAAGTCGTGGTATGCATGCCCGTATCATGTTTTTCGGAAACAGCAGCAGTGCGCTGCTTCAAATCTGGGACAAGCCGGTTAACAAGTGTGCTCTTCCCCACTCCCGAATTACCCGAAATCAGAGTAACCTTATCTTTCAACAGAGCCGATATGGCATCAATGCTACCATGCAGACTATCACACAGAATGCAGTCATAACCAATGTTACGATACAATTCCATCCACTCCTTTGCCACAGACATTCCAGGGCCGTCAAGCAGGTCCTGCTTGTTTATGACTATGTTCACAGGTATGCGATATGCCTGAGCCGATGCCAGGAACCTGTCAATGAACACCGGCGATGTTTCCGGATGTGATACGGTCACAACAAGGAGGCACAAATCCAGATTGCACGCCAGGATATGAGACTGTTTTGAAAGATTCGAGGAACGGCGGACAATATAGTTCCGCCGTTCCTCAATTGATGTGATGTAGGCTGGGATTCCTTCCTGAGCCTGTTGGAATCCGACATAGTCACCAACGGCCACAGGATTTGTACTTTTTATGCCTTTAATGCGGAACGAGCCCTTTATACGGCATTCCTGTACGGCACCATCATCGGTGCGTACCAGATAACTGCTTCCTGTGCTCTTGATTACCAGACCGCGCATCAGGCAGACATCAGATGGTCATGATTTCCTTTTCCTTTTCGGCGAAAAGTTCATCAGCCTTCTTGATGTACTTGTCATGCAGTTTCTGCAGTTTTTCCTCGGCATCCTTTTCGGCATCTTCGGGCAGTCCGTCCTTTATTGCCTTCTTGAGCTGGTCAAGAGCATCCCTGCGGGTATTGCGGATTGAAATCTTGCCACTTTCATTTGCCTTTCCGCTCTGTTTCACAAGATCACGACGACGTTCTTCAGTAAGTGGCGGAATGATAAGACGGATAACCTCCCCGTTATTGCTTGGAATAATTCCGACGGGCGAGTCGATGATTGCCTTCTCGATAGGCTTTATCATATTTTTATCCCATGGACGTATGGCAATTGTACGTGCATCGGGAGTTGACAGAGCTGAAACATTGTTCAATGGTACGGACTGGCCGTATGATTCAACGCGGATGTCATCAAGAATGCGGATATTGGCCTTGCCGGCACGAATATGTGCGAATTCATCTTCCAGGTGCATGATGGTCATTCCCATCATTTCTTCGGCATCGCCGAGGCATTTGTTAACGTCTAGCATATTGTCTTTTTTCGTTTCTTTTTGCGAAGATATACAAATTTAGTTGATGATGAAAAAAAACATATTATATTTGCACTAATCTACGGGTTATGATGGCATTGTCAATTAGCAACCGGATAATGGCCCAACTTGAGCCTATGGTTCCCATCTCATTGGAACAGATGGAATCGGTGCGTCTTATGAATCGCACCGACAGCAAGTTCATTGCCAATACGACACAACTGGCCAGTCTGCTTGGTATGACAAGCCAGGACTATCTTGTTCAGGAAATAGGGAATGAACGCATCGCATCGTACCGTACCCTTTATCTTGATGACAGCGAGCTGACAATGTACACCCAGCATCATTGTGGACATGAGCCTCGCCAGAAAGTCCGCATTCGCAGCTATGTTGACAGCAATCTGGATTATTTTGAAGTCAAAATCAAGAATAACCACGGCCGCACAAAGAAAAAACGCATCCAGCTGACCGATGCTTCCACCTGGCGCAATGACTTGACCGACGCGTTTCTGGCTCGGAATGCCATACTTCCAATCAGATTGAGTGAAATGGAGCCCAGACTGTCCAACAGTTTCAAACGCATTACCATGGTCAACACGGGACGCACCGAAAGGCTGACCATCGACACAGACCTATGCTTTCACAATGAAGGCACAGGAGTGGACAGACACATGGATAATCTGGCGGTAATAGAAGTTAAACGTGACAGCAACACCCCATCCCCAATAATGGACATGCTGCGGGAACTCAGAATCTTCAGCAGCGGTTTCAGCAAATACTGTATTGGCATGGCATTGACTGAGCCTGGCATCAGACGCGGAAACTTCAAGGAAAGACTTGTAAGAATTGAAAAACTGACCAAACTATGATATCATATATTTCCAGCATCCTTTCAGGCGCGAGTGTGGCGTTGGCATCCATTCAGGAAGAAACCGATCTTCTGGCCAGTGAAGCAGCCGGTATCCTCTCAAACACAGGGAATACGCCATTCTGGCCTGTATGGTCCGATTTGTGGGAAATGTTTATCCGCATGGCCATAAGCATTATCACTGTAGGAATAATAGTCCATGTCTTCTACTATCCGAAGGCAAAAAGGCGCGACTATTATTTCACCTTCACAATAATCGGAGTCAGCATATTCCTGCTCATATATCTGTTGGGAGGAGTCAAGTTGAAAATAGGTTTCGCTCTCGGTCTGTTCGCCATATTCGGAATCATCAAGTACCGCACCGAGCAGGTTCCAATCCGCGAAATGACTTATATGTTCGTGATAATTGCCGTAGCTTCAATCAACGGTCTGGCAACAGCGATAAGCTATTTTGAACTGATATGTACGAATATCATCTTCATTGTGGCGCTTGGTGTCTGCGAAAACACCCGATGGATGAAACATGTGCCAAGCAAACTTGTCAAGTATGACAATATCAAGCTTATTGCCCACGGCATGGAAGATGAACTGAAGGCCGATCTTGAAAAACGTCTCGGTCTGAACATCATTCGCATTGAGATAGGGAATGTTGATTTTCTGAAAGATTCCGCCATCATCAAGATTTACTACGAGCCCATAATGGACGAATTTGGAACAATAGATAATATAAATAAACCTTGTAAATTTAAATGAGTATGAGATTAACTACTAAACTCGCATTGTGCGCCGTGGTTGTTATGACCACATTGTCAGTGTCAGCACGAGAAGACGATGAAGTCGGACTGTGGACATCTGCAGGAGTTGAAAAAGAACTTGGTTATGGAGTCAAAGGCAGTTTTGAAGGCGAGTACAGAACCAAGGGTAATCATTTTGACCGTTTCGGGCTGGGTATCAGCGCCAGCAGAAGCGTATACAGCAACGATGACAACACATTCTCACTGAAAGCCGGCATCGGTTACAAGTACACCAGAAATTTCTCTCTGGCCGAAAAGGAATGGAAGGGCATCAACAGTTTCATCTACGACAATGCCTATTGGCGTAACCGTCATCGCATAAACCTTCAACTTACCGCCAAGCAGGATCTGGGACGTTGGACGTTATCATTAAGAGAACGCTACCAGTTCGCCTATTCTGCAAAAGCGAAATACACAAGAGACAAATATGAGGTGATTACAGGAACACGCGAAGAGGTTCTTGTCAGCAGCAAGGAAAAAATCAAAGGCATTCAGAATGAGCATCTTGCAAGAACTGCATTTGAAGCCTCTTATGATATTCGCAATTGCAAACTGACCCCGTTTGCCGGCATCGAACTGTATAACAATCTGAGCGACAAGATGAATCTTGAGAAGACCAGATATACAGCCGGATGTAATTGGAAGATTACCGACATCCACTCCGTTCAGGGCGCTTTCATATGGCAGGACCGCGCAGCTGACGGCGAACTGTCTGGTGGTGCAATCAAGCTGAGCTACAATTACAAATTCTGACTTCCGGGCAATTCTTTGAACTGAAGGTATGAAAAGACTGGCTGCAATTATTCTGGCCACTGTGTCAATATTCCAGGCAACGGCCCAGGATTCAATCCAGGCCGCGGCTAAGGAGACTGTTGTCACAGAAAGTTACGCTACTGAAAGAATCAGCCGGTTGGAACAAACGGAATCCGACACATCAAAGGAACAGAAAGTCAAGGTAATGGACGGACACATTGAGTACAGCTCACATAACTCAAGCGCCACAGTTACAGGCTCCAATGGAGAAACCGTAACCATATATAATCTGAGTGGCAAGGCTGTACTTGAACAGGCAATTGAATCCGACAGTCAGGAAATCAGTTTGTCCGGATTGGGTAAAGGTGTCTTTCTATTACGCTTAGGAAGCAAAACAGCAAAAATTGTGCTCTGAGAATCTGTTTCGCAACAAGTTCTAATACAAATACCTTCAAAGAAAAAGTCTGGTACTGAAAAATACCAGACTTTTTCTTTGCAATTCCAACCAAGCAAATTAACTTTGCACCCGCTTAACGGCAAAAACAAGGTAGATCCGCTAGCTCAGCAGGTAGAGCACATCCCTTTTAAGGATGGGGTCTCGGGTTCGAACCCCGAGCGGAACAC
>JAKSIQ010000050.1 GCA_024398755.1 Bacteroidaceae bacterium
AAACAGGCCGAATCGCTCACCGCGAGAGAAGAAATGGCTGACTCGTGAGTAAAACGGGGCGAATCACTCACCGCGAGAGAAGAAATGGCTGGCTCGTGAGTAAAACAGCCCGAATCACTCACCGCGAGAGAAGAAATGGCTAGCCCGTGAGTAAAACAGGTCAAATCACTCACCGCGAGAGAAGAAATGGCTAGCCCGTAAGTAAAACAGCCCGAATCACTCAACGAGGGCTGGAAAATCAGTCGGCAACCGAGGGAGGTTCTTCGTCGGAGAAATCGTCCAGATGGTCGTCCCAAAGATATTTGCGTGTTTCGCTCACAAGAACGGGGCATAACAGCAACAGGCACACCAAATTCGGTATTGCCATAAGGGCGTTGGTAAAGTCGCCAAGATTCCATACAAAACTGACGCTCCACACAGCTCCTGCAAAGGTTACAAAAACAAGCATAGAGCGGAATACCAGACGGGCCAGTTTATTATGTCTGTGCCCGAAAATGTATTCAATGGCTTTCTCGCCATAATAGCTCCAGCCTAAAATGGTTGAGAAGGAAAACAGTATGATTGCAATATTCACTATAAGAGGCCCTACGTCCACATTTCCAACCCGGATACCGAGAAGTGAAAAAGCGGACTGTGTCAGTTGCATCATATCATTGTCAGTTATGCCTCCGTCGGTTGCAACCATGGAACTCACAATGACAATTCCCGTGAGAAGGCATATTACAACGGTATCCCAGAAG
Organism: Bacteroidaceae bacterium; assembly: GCA_024398755.1. Taxonomy (GTDB): domain Bacteria; phylum Bacteroidota; class Bacteroidia; order Bacteroidales; family Bacteroidaceae; genus Colenecus. The sequence continues at coordinate 741 of JAKSIQ010000050.1, forward strand.
GTCGATGTTGACGACACCAATGCCTGACGCACTGGATTACGTGTCTTTGCTGCGGCAGCAATTATCGGAGCTGAGCCCAGACCTGATTCATTGGAAAAAAGACCTCGGGCAATACCGAACCTCATGGCCATTATAATGGCTCCACCGGCAAAACCGCCACCGGCAGCCTTCGATGAAAACGCGCTTCTGAAAATCAGCAATATTGTATCGGCCAGATACGAACGGTTTACAACCAGCAGCGCAAGACATCCCAGCATGTACAACGCTCCCATTAAAGGTACGAGTGTCAGACAGACGCGTGAAATACCTCTGACTCCGAATACAATTATTGTCGTAATCATAAGTGCCATGAATATGCCGCTGACAACAGGATTTATACCGAAGGTGCTTTGTAAGGCCGATGCTGCGACATTGCTCTGCACACTTGTACCTATGCAGAATGATGCGAATGCGGCAAACAGACTGAAAAAGATTGCCAGCCATTTGCAATGCAGGCCACGTTCTATAGCATACATAGGTCCGCCCAGCATACTGCCATCCTTGGCACGGACACGGTATTTCACAGCCAGAAGACCTTCGGCATATTTTGTGGCGATTCCAAGAATGCCTGTAATCCAGCACCAGAAGACGGCACCAGGTCCTCCTAGCGTTACGGCAGTAGCAACCCCGATTATGTTTCCTGTTCCTATTGTTGCAGCAAGGCTCGTTGACAGCGAGCCCATCTGCGATACGTCACCAGGAGCATTATCGTCGGGAGTCCGCATTATCTTGAATGCCTTGAATATGTAACGCTGTGGAAAGCGAAGGCGTATGGTCAGAAACAGATGAGTTCCCAACAATAGAATAATCATCGGCCATCCCCACAGAACACCATTGATTTTCGACAGAACATTGTCTAACTGCTGCAAAAACATATTGGCAAAGATAATCTAACATTTCCAAACAGATTCTAACGAAAATGCAGTATTTTTGTTGGGATATGGTAAAATATGACATGATAACGGTACTGGGACCTACTGCCTCGGGCAAGACCAAACTGGCAGTTGCTTTGGCCGCACGTCTGGACGGCGAGGTTCTGAGCGCCGACAGCCGGCAGGTCTATCGCGGCATGGACATAGGTACAGGAAAGGATCTTTCCGACTACAGCATAAACGGCCGCATCATACCATACCATCTCATTGACATAGCCGACGCCGGTACAAAATACAACGTTTACGAATTCCAGAGAGACTTCAAAAGAGCATATTCCGACATTACCGCCCGCGATAAGTTCCCCATCATGTGCGGCGGTACCGGTCTGTATCTGGAATCAGTGTTGAAAGGATACCGCCTTATTCCCGTACCGGAAAACCCCGAATTGCGCAAAAGTCTTGAAGGAAAGACGCTTGCCGAACTCACCCGTATTCTTGAAGGTTACAAGACGTTGCATAACACGACCGATGTTGACACCACGAAACGCGCCATTCGCGCCATTGAAATTGAGGAATGCTACCGGAACACACCTGTCGAGGCGTGCGAATTCCCCAAAATCAACAGTCTTGTAATTGGTATCGACATCGACCGCGAACTGCGCAGGCAACGCATCAGCGAAAGGCTGGAAGCACGCCTCCAAGAGGGCATGATTGATGAAATAAGACGACTGCTGGACAGTGGGATACCTGCCGAAGATTTGATTTACTACGGACTTGAATACAAGTACGTGACAATGTACGTAACAGGACAACTGCCGTACAAGTACCTGCTTCAGGAACTTGAAGTGGCCATCCATCAGTTCGCCAAGCGTCAGATGACATGGTTCCGCGGTATGGAGCGCCGTGGCATTCACATTGAATGGATTCCATTCGATATGGATGTGGCCGAAAAAGTGGACCGCATTGTTGAACTTATGAAAAAAGGAACTGATGACTGACAATTCCGAAATATGGGGCATAGTATATGTGCCTAAAGCCGGTGTGAGCAATTCACAGAAACGCTGGAACCAGATACGCGAATACCTTGAATTCCGCAAGGTCAAGTATGACTATGTACAGTCTGACGATGTCACATCGGTAGAACGCCTTACCAGGTTGCTCATTGACAGCGGACACCGTACCATTGTGGTAGTAGGTGGCGATGAGGCCCTTAACGATGCCATCAACGCCATAATGTTCACTCCACGCGAAATACGCAAGACGCTGTATCTTGGCATAGTGCCCAATGGTATTGGAAATGACTTTGCCGATTTTTGGGGGCTTGACACCGAACAATACAAGAAAGCCGTTCATTGGATAATAGAACACAGGACCAGAACCATTGACGTGGGATACTGCTCATACCGCGAAGGTGAAGAACAGAAGGTACGCTATTTCCTGATGGCGGTCAACATTGGCCTTGGAGCACAGGCCATACGTCTGTCTGACATATGCAAACGCTGGGGCAAAATCAACCCCTCGTATCTGTGGGCTATATACAAGCTTTTCAAAGAGCGCAAGCAGTACAAGATGCGTTTCCGTCTGAACAGCGAGGAAGTGAGCGAAAAGATAATGACTCTGTGCATAGGCAACTCACGAGGCTATGGTCTGACACCGAGCGCAGTACCGTACAACGGCTGGCTTGACGTATCGCAGGTTCGCAGGCCTAAAGGATGGCAGACATTCAGAGGTCTGTATCTGCTGCTTCACAACCAGTTCCTGAATTATGAACAGGTCAAGCCATACCGCACCAAACAGGTTGAAATCCTTCAGTCCGAAGGCAGCATGACATGCCTTGACGGGCGCACACTGGTGCATTCATTCCCGTTAACCATATCTCTTGAGCCTGGAGCTGTGAACTTCATCATTCCAGGATAATTAAAACAGAACAGACATAATGGTATTCCAAAAAAGCGACATTTTTTTCCTACTTGCAGGCCCATGCGTAATTGAAGGCCGCGACATGGCTATGCGCATTGCCGAAAAATGTGTGTCCATAACAGAAAGGCTTGGTATTCCGTACGCCTTCAAGGGATCGTTCAAGAAAGCCAACCGCAGCCGCATAGACTCATTCACAGGCATAGGCGACGAAAAAGCCCTTCTCATTCTCGACGAAGTGCGCAAACAGTTCGGCATTCCGGCAGTCACTGACATACACTCCGAGGCCGATGCCGCCATGGCTGCCCCATACGTTGACATACTTCAGATTCCGGCCTTCCTGTGCCGTCAGACCGACCTTCTTGTTGCCGCAGCAAAGACAGGCAGAACCGTCAACATCAAGAAAGGACAGTTTCTTGCGCCCGATGCCATGCAGTTCGCCGCACAGAAGGTAATCGATTCAGGAAACAACAACGTAATGCTGACCGAACGCGGCACGACTTTCGGCTATCAGGATCTGGTGGTCGATTTCCGAGGCATACCACAGATGCAGAAGTTCGGTTTCCCGGTAGTCGTTGACTGCACCCACTCGCTGCAACGTCCGAACCAGGGCAGCGGAGTGACCGGAGGACAACCCGAACTCATTGAAACCATATCAAAGGCGGCAGTTGCTGTCGGAGCGGATGGTCTTTTCATGGAAACGCACGAAAATCCGGTTCAGGCAAAAAGCGACGGAGCCAACATGCTTCAGCTTGACCTTCTGGAACCGTTGCTTGAAAAGCTTGTGCGCATACGCCAGGCCATACTTTAATTCCAATTTCACAACCATAATGAAAGTTACAATAAGGGAAGTTGCAGGACGTAAGGAGTTGAGACGTTTTGTCGATTTTCCCAACCGCATGTATAGGAATAATCCATATTATGTTACACAACTTGTCAAGGCCGATATGGATGCCTTGAATCCGAAAACCAATCATGCATTTGAAGTATGCGAAGTCTGCGCATGGATGGCATTTGACGAAAACGGACAGGCTGTCGGCAGAATTGCCGGAATAATTAACCGTTCGTTCAATGAAAAGAACAATCTGAAACGCGCCAGATTCAGTTACGTTGACTTCATTGATGACAAAGACGTGGTCGATGCATTGCTTGACACAGTTGAAGACTGGGCTCGTAAAAAAGGCATGACCGAACTGTGCGGCCCGGAAGGAATGTTGGAATTCGATGTTGCAGGGGTTCTGGTACAGGGATTTGACAAACTGCCCACCGCATACGGAAAATACAATTTCCCATATTATGAATCGCATTTCATAAGACGCGGCTATGTCAAGGAAACAGACTGGATTGAATCAGTCATAACCATACCTGAAGATTTGCCCGAACAATTCTACAGTGCATCTGAGATCATTCCACAGCGCCTGGGTATCAGATTGGTCAATTTCCATTCGAAAAAGGAACTCATGCCTTATGTCCCTGCCGTATTTGACCTGATGAACCGGTCATATTCAAAGCTGTACGGTTTTTCAGAACTGACTCAAGGCCAGAAAGACGACCTTGCGAAACAATTCATACCCAATGTCAATGTGAATCTGGTCAAGGTTGTTCTTGACAGCAATGACAACGTCATAGCCTTCTGCATCTGGATGCCGTCACTGTCACGCGCACTGCAGAAATGTCACGGGCGCCTGTTCCCGTTCGGGTTCATACATATTCTGCGTGCTCTCAGACATAACGACCGTCTGGATACGCTGCTTGTAGGCATTGATGAAGAATACCGCAACAAAGGACTCACAGCAATAATGTTCGCAAAAATGTGGCCTGTCCTGCAAAAGCTTGGAGTCAGGTACATGGAAACCACACGCGAACTCGAGAACAACATCAGCGTCCAGAACCTCATGCTGAAGTTCGACTACGAAACATGCAAACGCGCACGCTGCTACAAGCAGGTGCTCTGACACCCCACCCTGCTACGCAGCATGACTCACGGGCTGTCAGAGACGTGATTTGGTCTGGGACCCGCTTATGAAACGAATTATCAGCGGGCGTAGTTGACAGCTCTTGTCTCGCGGATTACCGTAATCTTGACCTGGCCAGGATAGGTCATTTCGTTCTGAATCTTCTGTGCTATTTCAGCTGACAACTGCTCTGTCTGCTTGTCATCAATCTTGTCGGCACCGACAATGACGCGAAGTTCGCGACCTGCCTGGATGGCGTACGTCTTTGTCACGCCTGGATATGACATTGCAATCTTCTCAAGATCGTTAAGGCGCTTGATGTATGCTTCGACAATTTCGCGGCGTGCACCAGGACGGGCGCCTGAAATGGCATCGCAAATCTGTACAATAGGAGCAATGAGGCTGGTCATTTCGCACTCATCATGGTGTGCGCCGATAGCATTGCAGATATCTGGTTTCTCCTTGAACTTTTCAGCCAGATACATACCATATTCTGCATGTGCCATTTCGGTTTCCTCATCGGGCACCTTACCTATATCATGGAGCAGACCGGCGCGCTTTGCCTTCTTGGGATTCAGTCCGAGTTCGGCAGCCATGACAGCACAGAGGTTAGCGGTCTCACGTGCATGCTGCAGCAGGTTCTGACCGTATGATGAACGGTATTTCATCTTGCCGATTATTCTGATGAGCTCCGGATGCAGTCCATGGATGCCAAGGTCGATGGTAGTGCGCTTACCGGTTTCGATAATCTCCTCTTCAACCTGCTTCTGTACCTTGGCCACAACCTCCTCAATGCGGGCAGGATGTATGCGGCCGTCAGCTACCAGCTGATGCAGAGCCAGGCGTGCAATCTCACGACGTACAGGGTCGAAAGCAGAAATGACAATTGCTTCAGGGGTGTCATCGACAACAATCTCAACACCGCATGCGGCCTCGATGGCACGAATGTTGCGTCCTTCACGACCTATTATGCGACCCTTCATTTCATCGTTTTCAATATGGAATACGGTAACCGAATTTTCAATTGCCGTTTCGGTTCCGATTCTCTGAATGGTCTGGATAACTATTCGCTTGGCTTCCTTGCTGGCGGTCATCTTGGCATCGTCCATTATGTCGTTGATATACGATGCGGCCTGAGTCTTGGCCTCTTCCTTCAGCGATTCCACCAGACGGTCTTTAGCTTCCTGAGCTGACAATCCGCTGATTGCTTCAAGCTTTTCACGTTCCTGCATCTGCAGTTTTTCCAGTTCTTCCTTCTTCTCTTCCAGAATGGCAGACTGGTTTTCAAGGTTCTCTCTTAAGGATTCAGCTTCCTGATGCTTGCGCTGCAGGTCTTCATGACGCTGATTGAGCTGCATTTCCTTCTGACGCAGACGGTTCTCGCTCTGCTGTATCTTCTGATCGCGTTGCTGAACCTCTTTCTCAAGTTCTGCCTTTTTATTGAGAAACTTCTCTTTGACTTCCAGCAGTTTGTCGCGTTTTATCGCTTCGGCCTGTGATTCGGCTTCTTTGAGCCTCTGGGCCACTTTCTTGTTCAATTTCCCGTTTGATATGAACCAAGTGGCAATAGATCCCACTGCAAGTCCAACCAATATCATCAAGTACTCCATAATCTCCAACTCCCATATATGTTATTATATATAACGCACCTTACTGTCCTTTCGGGCCGGGAGAATGCCCTCTGAACAATCATAAGTGCGCAAATGTACGCTTTGCGCGATAGGGAGTCTTGAAATCGGAATTAACGGGCCGTTCAGGCCTGACTTTTTGCAGCGTCTTCGAGAATTGCATCCAGCTGCTTGTCGAACTGGGCAATTTTCTCTGCATAAGGTGCCGTATCATTGAACTGTTCCCACATGATGTTTGCCATTGAAATGTGAATGGCGGCCATCACATAGTATTTTTCTTCACTCAACTGGGGGAAACGTTCACGATACCTGTTGAGTTTATCATTGATACGACGGGCGGCTTCTCTGTAAAGATGTTCGTCCCCCCTCTTGATTGTGAGAGGATAATATGTTCCGCCAACCATCAATTTGATTTCAAAACTGTCATCCATTGCAGTTTTACGTTACTTTGAATTCAACAATTTAATGCAATGGTCAATCTCTCGCACCAGTCCTTCAACCCTCTGCCTGGTACTGTCAAGGTCATGCCCCGACACCTCAAGCACTTTGGACTGTTTAAGATTACTGTAAGACCTGTCAAGTGAGGCAAGCTGTCCGTTCAGTCCGGCAATGATTTCCTCTTTCTGTGCCAGTTGTGCTTCCAGGTCACGATTCCTGCTCTTCAGATCTTCGTAGAGATCCATAAGTCTGCGCAGTTTGGTTTCAAACTGTGCAATGAGCAACGAATTGTTATCTGTCATGACCGGAAAGGCTCTTGCAGTTATCTTTTTGCAAAGATATTAAAATTAGAATGTATCAGCAATATGTGACGCACTTTTTTAAGCGCATCACTTGCGGTTTCTGAGCATTTCGCGTGCAGCTTCAAGATCTTCTTTCTTGTGAGGCTCCTTCTTTGCCAGAAGCATGGTGTTGAATGCATAATCTGTCATCCACTGCTCACTGAAACCGAGATGCTGCTGATACTGGCGGATGTTGAACACTGTCTTGTAACTCGACTCGTCCTTCCATGAATTGCTGGTCATGATCTTGTGCACCGCATCGGCCGTCATCTGATAAAGAGCCTTCTTCATGAATGACGGCACGCGGAATTTCCATTTCAGTATTGTAGCAACCTGCATCATAAGGTCAGAACTGAAACCCTGGAACTGGAACATGAATGCCTGCATTACGGTCACGTTGCGGCAATTCCTTTTAATTGAGGCGTCGATTTCCTTGAAGAACGAGTCGGACAGATTGTACATCTGTGACATCATCTTGCGGCAGCGTGCCTTCTCGGCTACTCCCAGCTTGTTGCCCTGGGTTGGAATTTTCAGACCACGTTTGAATGTTGCCAGATCTGGCAGCATGCTTATGTTGGTGAGCCCCATGTTGCCCGCCATTTCAGCCTGCAGATAAACGCGGATCAAAGTCATGAAGTCCTCCATTCCGCCAACATTCTCAACGCCGTCGTTTTTCTTTTTGAATATGTTCTTGAACAATCCCATATTTCTAGTGTCTTATTTAAATGTTTTAACCAATTATGTTTAGAATTGTGCCGCGAAAGTAAAAAGAATTTCTTAATTTTGCGCCGTTTTTAGGGAAGAGGAAGAGAATTTTCATACAATATCAACGTTTTTTAAACACTACAAAAAATGATCAAACTCGGTATTAACGGTTTTGGCCGTATCGGTCGCATGGTTTTCCGTGCAGCTGTTGAGAACTTCGGTAAGGACATCCAGGTTGTAGGTATCAACGACCTTCTGGATCCTGACTATCTGGCTTACATGCTCAAGTACGATTCAGTACACGGCCAGTTCAACCACGACATCAAAGTTGAAGGCAACTACATGATTGTTGACGGCAACAAGATTCAGGTTTTCGCTGAAAAGGATCCTGTAAACATCACATGGGGTGCTCTCGGTGTTGACGTAGTCGTTGAATCAACCGGTTTCTTCCTGACTTCAGAACTTGCTGAAGCACATATCAAGGCTGGTGCCAAGAAGGTCATCATGTCAGCTCCTTCAAAGGATGCTACTCCAATGTTCGTTTATGGTGTAAACGACAAGACATATGCTGGCCAGACCATCATTTCAAACGCATCTTGCACAACCAACTGTCTTGCTCCTATCAGCAAGGTCCTGAACGACAAGTTCGGCATCAAGCGCGGTCTTATGACTACCGTTCACGCTGCAACTGCTACTCAGAAGACTGTTGACGGTCCTTCAAAGAAGGATTGGCGCGGTGGCCGTGGCATCCTGGAGAACATCATTCCTTCTTCAACAGGTGCTGCTAAGGCTGTAGGTAAGGTTCTTCCTGAACTGAACGGCAAGCTGACTGGTATGTCACTCCGCGTTCCTACATCAGATGTATCATTCGTTGACCTGACAGCTGAACTGAACACAGCTTGCACATACGACGAAATCTGCGCTGCCATGAAGGCTGCTTCAGAAGGCGAACTCAAGGGTATCCTTGGTTACACCGAAGATGCAGTTGTTTCAACTGACTTCCGCAACGATTCACGCACATCTATCTTCGACGTTAAGGCAGGTATCCAGCTCGATCCTACTTTCGTTAAGGTTTGCGCATGGTACGATAACGAATGGGGTTACAGCAACAAGGTTTGCGAAATGGCCCGCGTCATCACCAAGTAATCCAACCCATTACTGCATAAAAAGGCCGCTCGGTATGAGCGGCCTTTTTTGTTCTTGCACGGACCAGGGGATTTTACAAAACTTTCCGGAAAAGTCGGGAAACCCTTAGAACCTGTTTTAAATAGTGATACGCGACGGCCGGAAGTTCTATAACGAATAACTGACGTAACCGTTCAAAGTGAACCTATCACGTCAGGGGTCAGGCCCGTGCACTGCGATATGATTTCAGCAGCCACACCCGCAGCCTTCAACTTGGCGGCGGTCTCCATTATAGTCTCCCTGCGTCCTTCGGCACGTCCTTCCGCACGTCCTTCCGCCAGTCCTTTCGCACGTCCTTCCGCCAGTCCTTTCCTGCGTCCTTCGGCCAGGCCTTTCTTGCGGCCTTCCTCTACGCCTTTGGTCATGCCCAGCTTCAGGCCGTCACTTATGGCGGTCTCCAGTTCGCTGCGCCGGTCAAGTTCGGCATGGAACTTGGCCAGATACTCCATCTGCTCTTCGTAAGTCATGGCAACAAAGTTAGATATGTCGAACAGCTTTTCAAAGCCTTTGCCCGAAAATTCTTCGGGGACCGACTTCAGAGAGCCCATGTTGCGCAGCAGCCATATCATACGGTCGCTCAGGCTATCCAGACTGTCCACTCCCTTGCGGAACTTGGGCAGTTCGACCGTCACGTAATGCACGTTGTCCGTAAGGACCTTGCTGCTGTCGCTGTCGTTGTGCAGGCAGAAGCTGTTTATGACACTTCCAGTCGTCCTGTCACCCTCCATGTTGAAGTCCATTATGGCTATGATGTACAGCGGCTCCAGACGGTAGCTGTGATGTCCCGCACGCACCTGTTCGCGTATGGGGAAGGTGGAGTAATAGACCAGACGGTCGTTGAAGTCGTTCTTCCTGGCCAGCTGCATCTCTATGACGATGGTCTGTCCGTCTCCAGTCGTGGCCTTCAGGTCAAAGACCGTCTTCCTGTCGTCCTCGCTGTCTCCCAGGTTCTCCTGGTTGCCAAGGGTCAGCGTCCTGACGTGCAGCTCCGGCAGTATGCTGTCGACCAGCATCTTCAAAAGCTCCTCGTTGCCGGGCGTGGCGAACACGCGCTTGAAGGCGAAATCGACCCTCAGGTCAATGAAGCGTATGTCTTCGTCCTTGGGGCTGAGGCTGCGGCCCGCGGTGCGTTTCTCACTGTCCGCTGAAAGAGCGGATACGTTCTTCTCTGATTCGTTTGTTTTCATATAGCGTTAGATAATGTGTGTGTTTCATGTGTCTGACGCGTCAAAGATAACTTCCTTTTACAGCATATCGCTAAGGGATTTCACAAAACTTTCCGGAAAAGTCGGAAAACCCTTAATTCAGAAGACTGATGCTGTCAATCTGCAGGTAGAAGACAAGTGACCTCTTTAGAGAAAAACAGGCAACAAATCCTATTACAGTGCCAGGACAATGGCCGGATCTATCTCCAGCTGTTTTGCGATTGTTCTGGCCTGGTCATAGGTCGGAGACTTCTTTCCGCCAATAATGTCACATAGTCTGGGGGCGGAAATGCCAAGTAATGAAGCAAGCTCTTTCTGTGAATATTTGCGCTCGTTCATCCTTTCAACTATAGTATCAGACAAAGAAGGAGTCTGAATTGGAAAGTGTTCCTGCTCATATTCTTCAACCATTGCCGAAAGAGCATCGAGTTCAAGCAGTCGCTTGTCATCTTTCGGAGTGTTCTCATCGGTGGCAAAGAAAAGTTCATCAATCCTTGCCATGATAGCATCGTACTGTTTCTTACTTTTTATCTGTGCCATAACCTAAATAGTTGAAACGTCAATCTTCATATACTCATCGTGTGTTCCCACAAAACGGATGTAAACCAGTTTCGGAGTAAACTTCACGGCTACTACCAGCCTGTAGTTGTTCCCCTTAATATTGAACACATAATGCTGATTCCCCACATAGTCAACCGAATTGAAATCAGAACGCATATCATTGAACGATTCCCATTCAGCTCTGCTGACCTTCAAATACCATTCACTCAGGGGCTGCTGAGTTTCAGGGTGTTTCTCCCAGTATTCACGGAGACAATTGATTGCAATTATTCTCATGCCGCAAATGTAGTAAAATTATTTAAATTGAAAAACAATTCCTATTTAGATAATTCTACCATCTGACTTAGTTCTGCGAATGTCGGATAAATCCAGTTGCCTTCATAGCCCGAAATTCTGAACGCCATCTTTCCACAAAGGGATGGCAGCCTGGGCACGGGCCTCCGATATGGCGTCCTTGATCTTGGGGAACTCGACGTTTATCAGATTGTCAAGTTCGGCCGATATCTCGTTGTAGCGTTCCTGTGACAGATATTCCATGGTTACTTGTGCGGGACCGATG
>JAKSIQ010000051.1 GCA_024398755.1 Bacteroidaceae bacterium
CTAGTCCGTGAGCAAAACGGCCCGATTCACTCACCGCGGTCTGGAAAATGGCTAGCTCGTGAGCAAAACAGCCCAAATCACTCACCGCTGGAGAAATAATAGCTCGCGAATGCAGATTAACGTTCTATTTACGCTTACCCCCACTAAATTTCCACTGAGCCTTTATGGCTCACCTGCAAACTTCCGTGTTTGCCATATCATAAATAATTCTGTATAGTATTTGGATATACTAGCAAAGTGTTATACATTTGTATCAAATTAAGAGTTTTGGTATGAATACAGCAGTTGCACCAAAGAAGCAGACAGCCTTCCGTCTGGATGCTGATTTGATTGAAAGGCTCAGAGTAAAAGCCCGCCGCGAGAACAGGAGCCTCAATAATTATGTTGAGAGAGTACTTACGGCCGTCGCTTATGACGAGCCGAACGAGATTACCATTGCTGCGATGAAGGAGGCGATGACAGGAGAAGGAGAGGCGTTGGATCTTTCCAAGTGGAATGAGTTCATTGCTTCTCTGTAGCTATGTGGACACTTATCCCGACCGGTCAGTTCAAGAAGGACCTCAAGAGATACAGGAACAAGCCGGAAAAGCTTGCTTCACTGAAGTCCGTGCTTGATTTGCTACAGGAAAATGGTGAAGTCCCGCACGAATACGACCCCCATATGCTGAAAAGCGACTACAAAGGCTTTATGGAGTGTCACGTGGAGAACGACTTTCTTCTTATATGGAGAGACGTTGATACGCAAACAATATCACTGACACGTTTGGGTTCCCATTCGGAACTCTTCAAGAGATAGGCAGACGATGGTACAAGCCATATGGAGACATAGGACGTATCGGCTTCGCGGCCGTTGCGTACTTTTTTCTGTTTTGGGCATCAGAGTGATTTTTTTGCGCAGTTAATTGAGAATATTGGAATTGATTGCATAACTTTGCAGCCGATAAAGGCGGAAATATGAAGCAGAACAAAAGTTGGCGACTCTATTGGCGTACCGTACGATGGCGTGGGGTGGCATAATTCCGTGTTCCGACTTGCATTGAAGTCATAAAGACATGTCCGTCCCACAGAAAAGAATGAGTGAGGCGGATTTTTTTTAGAAGTTACTTAACAGAAATAAAAAGAACAACATATATGAAACAGAAAAGATTTTTTCTGAGTGAATCAGAAATCCCTACACAATGGTATAACATCCAGGCTGACATGATAAACAAGCCCATGCCGCTCAAGAATCCGGCAACGGGTGAACCCATGAAGCCTGAAGACCTGTATCCCATATTCGCAAAAGAGTGCTGCCATCAGGAACTTGACATGGAGCATCGCTGGATTGACATACCGGAAAAGGTACGCGAAATGTACACCTATTACCGCAGCACACCGCTGGTTCGCGCTTACGGCCTGGAAGAGGCTCTCGGTACGCCCTGCCACATTTATTTCAAGAACGAAAGCGTCAGTCCTGTAGGCTCACACAAGCTTAATTCCGCAATAGCTCAGGCATATTACTGCAAGCAGGAAGGAATAACCAACGTGACTACGGAAACCGGTGCCGGACAGTGGGGTACAGCCCTTTCGTATGCAGCAAAGGCGTTCGGCCTTGAGGCTGCCGTGTATCAGGTCAAGATAAGCTACGAGCAGAAACCGTACCGCCGCAACATGATGCAGGTTTTCGGTGCTCAGGTGACCCCTTCGCCGTCAATGTCAACACGTGCCGGAAAGGATATTCTCACAGCCACCCCAAATCATCAGGGATCATTGGGAACAGCCATTTCGGAAGCCGTTGAACTGGCGCGCACGACACCGAACTGCAAATATACGCTCGGTTCCGTAATGAGCCATGTATCACTGCATCAGACCATCATCGGTCTTGAAGCCGAAAAACAGTTCGAACTGGCCGGTGAATATCCTGATGAGGTAATAGCATGTTTCGGCGGCGGCTCGAATTTTGCCGGTATCTCATTCCCGTTCATGCGCCACTATTATGACGGTACACACAAGGATACCAGATACATTGCAGTTGAACCTGCATCGTGCCCGAAACTGACCAAGGGCAAGTTTATGTATGATAACGGCGACGAGGCCGGATACACTCCGCTGCTTCCAATGTACACCCTGGGCCACAAGTTCGCTCCCGCCAACATACATGCCGGCGGTCTGCGTTTCCATGGTGCCGGTGTCATTGTATCGCAGTTACTCAAGGACGGACTGATGGAGGCTATGGACGTTGACCAGATCGAGACTTTCCAGGCCGGTATGCTGTTCGCACAGTGCGAGGGTATTGTTCCGGCTCCGGAGTCATGCCATGCCATTGCCGCTACAATACGTCGCGCCAAGGAATGCGCCGAGAAGGGAGAGAAGAAGGTTCTTCTGTTCAATCTGACAGGTCATGGACTGATGGATATGACTGCATACAACCAGTTCCTTAGCGGAAATCTGGTGAACTATGCAATGAGCAGCGAGGAAGTTGAGGAAAACCTGAAAAAGCAGAATATGCTGTAAGAACAAGTTCTTAAATCAAGTTAATGAGGGGCGGCCGTTTGGTTACCCCTTATTTTTTGCTAATTTTGCGGAACACTTCATTACCTGATTATGACCAAGACCACAAAATGGATAATCATTGCCGTTGTCATTGCAGGACTGGCAATTCTCGGAATCTACCGTTTCAAACCAAAAAGCAATTCAGACATACCTTCAGGGCCGATGCCCGGGGCCGGAGCACCAGGCCGCGGCGGCTCGACACTGTATGTGCGCTATGCCGTCATGGAGCCTGCTGAACTTGTGGACGGAATCAACATAAGCGGAAGCCTTATTCCGAACGAAGAGGTTGATCTGTCGTTCGAGACATCGGGCAAGATTACCGGCATTTATTTTGAGGAAGGTTCTCATGTGAAAAAAGGTCAGGTTCTGGCCAAGATAAACGATGCGCCTCTGCAGGCCCAGCTCAAGAAACTTGAAGCCCAGTATCAGCCTACGCTTGACCGCCTTGAACGACAGAAGACTCTGTTTGAGAAGGAGGCTGTCAGTAAGGAAGCTTATCAGGATGCGCAGGCAACGTTCGACAAACTGCAGGCCGATATTGAAGAACTTCATGCAAAAATAGACCAGACGGAACTGAAAGCGCCGTTCGATGGAATCATCGGCCTGCGGCAGGTAAGTCTGGGCGCATACGCTTCGCTGACCACATGTGTGGCTACTCTGACCAATGTCCAGAAGCTGAAGGTGGAATTCGCAGTACCTGAAAGATATGCCGGCGTTCTTCAGAACGGAGCCGACCTTACTTTTACGGTCGAGGGCAACGAGGAGGTCTATGCCGCAAAGGTCTATGCCACCAACTCGAAAGTCGATCAGCAGACCCGCACCTATCAGGTACGTGCCATCTATGACAACTCGAAAGGCAAACTGGTTCCGGGCCGTTATGTCAGCGTCAGCCTGAACACACGTGTCTTCCACAATACGCTTGCTGTTCCGAGCGAAGCCATCATTTCCGAAATGGGCATTGACAAGGTGTTTCTGTACAGGAGTGGCAAGGCCATGCCGCAGGAAATTACAAAGGGCCTGCGCACCGATGCCCAGGTCCAGGTGCTCAGCGGTCTGAATGTCGGCGATACCGTGATAACAAGCGGTACCATGCAGCTGCGTACCGGTATGAAGGTAGAACTGAAATAACGTGACGGCATGAACATTTCAGAAACCAGTATCAGACGCCCGGTGCTGACCATAGTGCTGGTGCTTATCATAATCCTGTTCGGTGCTGTTGGCTATACCAGCCTTGGCGTAAGGGAGTATCCGTCGGTTGACAATCCCATTATTTCGGTATCGGCATCGTATCCGGGAGCAAATGCCGAGGTCATTGAAAACCAGATTACAGAACCTCTTGAACAGCAGATTAACGGTATTCCAGGCATACGCTCGCTGTCATCTGTCAGTCAGTACGGAAGCAGCCGCATAACGGTTGAATTCGAACTGTCAGTTGACCTTGAAACGGCCGCCAACGACGTGCGCGACAAGGTATCGCGTGCCCAGCGCATGCTGCCGCGTGACTGTGACCCTCCGACCGTTTCAAAGGCCGATGCCGATGCCACACCTATACTTATGGTGGCTTTGAGCAGCGACAAGCGTTCGCTGCTTGAACTCAGCGAACTGGCCGACCTTGTAGTCAAGGAACAGTTGCAGACCATTCAGGATGTAAGCTCGGTGTCAATCTGGGGCGAAAAGAAATACTGCATGAGACTGTGGCTCGACCCGGTAAAGATGTCAGGCTACGGAATCACTCCTATGGATGTCAAGAATGCCCTTGACCGCGAAAACGTGGAACTGCCGTCCGGCACCATCGAAGGCAACACGACTGAACTGGAAATCAGGACGCTGGGCCAGATGCATACTACCAAGGAGTTCAATGACATAGTCATCAGGCATGACGGCAACCGCATAATACGCTTCAGCGATGTGGGGCAGGCCGAACTGAGCCCGCGTGACATCAAGTCGTACATGAAGATGAACGGCGTGCCTATGGTGGGTGTGGTCGTGACTCCACAGCCCGGCGCCAACCACATTGACATTGCCAATGCGGTGTATGAACGCATGGAACTCATGCAGAAGGACCTGCCTGACGATGTCGAATACCAGTACGGCTTTGACAATACAAGGTTCATCCGTGCAAGTATAGGCGAGGTGAAGAGCACTCTTGTGGAAGCCTTCATTCTGGTAATCCTTATAATCTTCCTGTTCCTCAGGGACTGGCGCGTCACTTTGATTCCGTGTCTTGTCATTCCGGTATCAATCATCGGCTCGTTCTTCGTGATGTACATACTGGGCTTCAGCCTTAATGTGCTCTCTATGCTTGCGGTCGTACTTTCGGTCGGTCTTGTGGTCGATGATGCCATTGTGATGACCGAGAACATTTACCACCGCATGGAGCAGGGCATGACGCCGTTGGAAGCCGGCATACAGGGCTCGAAGGAAATGATATCGGTCGTGATATCCACTTCAATCACTCTGCTGTGCGTATTCGTGCCCATTGTGTTCATGGAGGGACAGACGGGCCGTCTGTTCCGCGAATTCGCGTTCGTGATTGTGGGCGCCATCGTCATATCGACATTTGCCGCCCTGACATTCACTCCGATGCTTTCGACCAAGCTTCTGAAGAAACAGGAACGCAAGCCGTGGCTGTATGAAAAGACCGAACCGTTCTTTGAAGGCATGAACCGCGTGTATGGCAACAGCCTTGACTGGGTGCTGAACCACAAGTACGTGGCTGTAATCATGATGGTGGCATGTTTCACCGCGTCGGTGCTGATGTGGAAATCGACACCGGCCGAGATGGCTCCTCTTGAGGACCGTTCGCAGGTGACCGTACGTACTCAGGGCCCTGAAGGCGTTACATACGAATACATGCGTGACTACACGGAGCGCATAAATGATGTGATCGATTCCATAATGCCCGATGCCAAGTTCGTTACGGCGCGTGTGTCAAACGGCGGCGGCAACGTGCAGATTACGCTGAAGGATATTTCGGAGCGTGACTATTCACAGATGGAAGTGGCCGATAAACTGTCGGCCGCTGTCAGGAGGGAAAACGATGCGCGCTCATTCGTGCAGCAGCAGTCTTCGTTCTCGGGCGGTCGTGGAGGCATGCCTGTAAGTTATGTGCTGCAGGCACAGAATATAGAGAAACTGCAGGAAGTTCTGCCGACGTTCATGAACAAGGTTAATGAAAATCCCGCATTCCAGATGGCCGATGCAAACCTGAAGTTCTCCAAACCCGAGGTGCGCATTTCAATAAACCGTGAAAAGGCTAACATCATGGGCGTCAGCACGCGTGACATTGCACAGACACTGCAGTACGGATTGAGCGGAACCCGTCTGGGTTACATGTACATGAACGGAAAACAGTATGACATTGTGGGCGAAATAAACCGCCAACAGCGAAATACCACACAGAGCCTCAAGTCAATTTACATGCGCAGCAGCAGCGGCGACATGATTCAGATGGAGAACCTTGTCGATCTGGAAGAGAATATCGCTCCGCCAAAGCTTTACCGTTACAACCGTTTCGTATCGGCCACCATATCGGCCGGACTCGGAAACGGCTATACTCTTGGACAGGCGCTTGACGAAATGGACAAGATAGCAAAGGAGACTCTTGACGACACGTTCCGTACTGCATTGAGCGGAGAATCGAAGGATTTCCGCGAGAGTTCAAACAGCCTGCTGTTTGCTTTCGGACTGGCACTGCTGCTTATCTATCTTATTCTGTCAGCACAGTTCGAGAGCTTCAAGGATCCGCTTGTGGTGCTGCTTACAGTACCTCTTGCCGTATTCGGCGCCCTTGTGTTCATGCGTGTGGGCGGGCAGTCAATGAACATATTCAGTGAAATCGGTATCATTATGCTTATAGGACTGGTTGCCAAGAACGGTATTTTGATTGTGGAGTTCGCCAACCACAAGATGGAGAACGGACTTGAAATGCATGAGGCCATAAGCGTTGCCGCCAAACAGCGCCTGCGTCCTATTCTCATGACCAGCATTTCCACCATATTGGGTCTGCTGCCTCTGATGTTCGCTCATGGTGAAGGTAGCGCCGGACGTGTTGCCATGGGCACGGCCGTTGTGGGTGGCATGCTCATTTCCACTTTCTTTACCATGTACATTGTGCCTCCAGTCTACACAATGATTTCAAGTCCTAAGAAAAAGAACGAAGAATCATCTGAAGAATGAAAAGAATTGCCATCATACTGACTCTGACAACTGTAATGTCCGCACAGTTGCAGGCCCAGACCATGACGCTTGCGGACTGTATGTCTGAGGGTCTGGAAAACAGCTACAGAATAAAACTGATCAGGAACAGCGAAGAGAAGGCTGCCAACAACGATTCGTGGTCAAATGCCGGAGCACTGCCTACACTGAGCGTGACAGGAACCTATTCGACATCCGATCTTGAGACACATAATCTGAACGCCCAGGCGCGTGCCGACTGGACCGTCTTTGACGGGTTCGGCATCCAGGCCACACGTGGCCGTCTGGAGGAACTGCACCGTCAGGGAAAGATTCAGACCAGAATCACCGTCGAGGATTATGTCGCATCACTCTCGCAGGAATACTATGACCTGTTGCGTCAGACAATAAAACTCAGAAACCTTCAGAACGGGCTGGACATTTCGCGTGAAAGGCTCAGAGTTGCCAGCGAACGCTATGATATGGGCGGCAACTCACGTCTTGAGGTACAGCAGGCAAGGGTGTATTTCAATTCCGACAGTGCCAGCTGCCTGAAACAGGAGGAGGCGCTGACATCGGCCCGGATAGTGTTGAACAGGCTCATGTCGAACGAAGAGTTCATGCGTCCGATAACTGTAGCTGCCAACGAGATTGTCATCAATGCAGGTCTGGACTATGATTCGCTCCTGGCCGATATGATGGAGGTGAACGCTTCAATTCTTCAGGCTGAAAGTTCTCTCAAACTGGCAGAGAAGGACCGCAGGATTGTCCAGTCAAGAAACTATCCGTATCTGAAGCTGAACGCATCGTATGGCGTGACTGACAGAATCGATGCCGACAGGACTGTTACAGACTGGTCTCCTACGCTTGGAGCGACAGTGGGGGTAAATCTTGTGACGGGAAAGCAGAGAACTCAGGAACGCAATGCCAGACTTGATGTGATGACTGCCGAACTTGAATGCAGCCAACTGGAACTGGAACTCAAATCCAAACTCGAAGAACTGTGGCAGTCTTACGTGAGCAATCTTAAACTGACAGACTTGCAGAGATTCAATCTGGAAACTGCGCGCGAGACAATGGAAATGGCTCAGGAAAGATATATGCTGGGCGATCTTTCAGGTCTTGAAATGCGTGAAGCCCAGAATTCATATCTCAGTGCGGAAGAGAGTCTTCTGCAGGCACTGTACAATACCAAGGTCAGTGAGATATCGCTGCTTCAGATAAGCGGCCGTCTGCTGGATTACGCCGAAAACGGAAATCTTTGAAATATGCCGTCATTCTGATGCCGGCACAATGAAACTGATTGCACCGGGAATGATTTCAACTTTGAAATCCTGGCCTGGAAGCATTTCTCCGTCAAGGCACAGTTCTGTCGGTTTGTGGCAGTGTATTTCAACTGTTTTGGCCTGACGGTATATGAAATGTGCTGCCGTTCTGGGGTTGTCAAGATGTGTCCCTTTCCTGTAATCGCTCATCAGACTTAGAAATCCGACAAGAGTGGTGGCTTTCACATATCCGACTTCAATGAGTCCGTCGTTGTTCTTTGCCCTTGGCGAACAGTGATATTCTGCGCCAATGTGGCTATTGTTGCCTAAAGTGCAGAGCAGCATGCGCCGGCCTCTGTTTATCGGCTCTCCGTCAACGATTGTGTCGATGCGGTTGAATCTGGCAAACAGAATGGCGTGTATCAGTCCCCATCGGTAAACGTTGTGCCAGCCTTTCTTTGTGAGTTTGTTGGCTTTTGCGCAGACATCGGCATCGAAACCGAAATTGCATACGTTTATTGAATACGAACTGTCATTGACTTGCATTATGTCAATGTCAGTGGCTGTGCCGTTTATCAGATCACTTATGTTCTTGAAGTTCAGACCTGGGTAATATTTGATGAAATCATTGCCGCTTCCGTATGCGAGTACAGCAAGATGTTTGTGTGTGGTACCACCACGCATCATGCCTGTCACCACCTCGTTGATGGTTCCGTCACCTCCGCAGGCAATGAAACAGATTTCTTTGTCGGGATGATTGCGACACTGGTCTGCTACAAATTCGGTTGCAGTACGAATGGCTGTTGTTTTATATATACGGAAATCAATCAGATTGTCCAATGCCTTGATTTCATCTAGAATTTTTGGCGCATTGGCTGTCTTGCCTGGTCCGTTGTTTATGATAAAACAATACTGCATGTCTGCTGTTCTGGAAATAACCTGCAAATTTTACGCAAAGGTAACATATAAGGGTTTGATATCTTGCCAAAGTTGAGTAATTTTGTGGCGTTATACTGAAATAGATATTAACTACAAACATATTTTACCAGAAAATGAGTACAAAGAGTGCATTGCAGATTGCACGCGCAGCCTACCAGCCAAAGTTGCCGAAGGCATTGCGTGGAGCTTTGAAGGCTGTCGAGGGTGAACCTACACAGTCAGTTGCTGACCAGGCAGAAGTGAAGAAGCTTTTTCCGAACACATACGGAATGCCTTACCTGCATTTCGAACCTGTTGCAGGTGAAACCGCAAAGGCCAGCCTGAATGCAGGTGTAATACTTTCCGGCGGTCAGGCTCCTGGCGGTCACAATGTGATTGCCGGTCTGTTTGACGGTCTCAAGAGACTGAATCCGGCCAACAAGCTCTACGGCTTCATCCTGGGCCCTGGCGGTCTGGTTGACCACAACTATATGGAACTTACTGCCGACATCATTGACGAGTACCGCAACACCGGCGGATTCGACATCATCGGTTCTGGCCGTACCAAGCTGGAGAAGAAGGAGCAGTTCGACAAGGGTCTGGAAATCCTGAAGGAACTTGACATCAAGGCTCTGGTAATCATAGGCGGTGATGACTCGAACACCAACGCATGCGTTCTGGCCGAATACTACAAGGCTATCGGTGCAGGCGTTCAGGTTATCGGTTGTCCGAAGACCATTGACGGTGACTTGAAGAACAGCGAAATTGAGACATCTTTCGGTTTTGATACCGCTACCAAAGTATATTCTGAAATCATTGGCAACATTGAGCGTGACTGCAACTCAGCACGCAAGTACTGGCACTTCATCAAGCTGATGGGCCGTTCAGCCAGCCATGTTACACTGGAATGTGCACTGCAGACCCAGCCTAACATCACTCTGATAGGTGAAGAAGTGGAAGCCGGTAACCAGACTCTTGACGATGTTGTCACATACATTGCCAAGGCTGTTGCAGCACGCGCTGAAAAGGGCCTGAACTTCGGTACCGTACTGGTTCCGGAAGGTCTGATCGAGTTCATTCCCGCCATTAAGAAGCTCATTTCCGAACTGAATGACCTTATTGCTGCAAACCAGGCTGAATTTGACAAGATTTCGGCCGATGAGAAGATTAAATTCATTGCCGCTCATCTTAGCGCAGCCAATGCAGCTATATTCAATTCACTGCCTGCAGGCGTAAGCCGTCAGCTGGCTCTGGAACGCGACCCGCACGGAAACGTACAGGTATCACTCATTGAGACCGAGCAGCTTCTTGCCGATATGGTCGGCGCAAAACTGGCAGAATGGAAGAAGGAAGGCAAGTACAACGGCAAGTTCTCAACCCAGCATCACTTCTGCGGTTATGAAGGCCGTTGCGCAGCTCCATCGAACTTTGATGCTGACTATTGCTATAGCCTTGGCTTCAACGCCTCGATGCTGATTGCAGCAGGCAAGACCGGTTACATGTCATCAATCAAGAACACCGTAGCTCCTGCCGAGCAGTGGGTTGCCGGCGGTATTCCAATCACCATGATGATGAACATGGAGAAGCGTAACGGTGAAATGAAGCCGGTTATCCGCAAGGCTCTGGTTGAACTGGACGGCGCTCCATTCAAAGAGTTTGCAAGCCATCGTGACGAATGGGCTATTGAAACATCGTTCGTATATCCCGGCCCGATTCAGTACTTCGGTCCGACTGAAGTATGCGACCAGCCTACAAAGACTCTGAAACTGGAACACAAGTGATTGTTTTCTGACATAAGGCTGTCCCTGTCTGGCAATATGTCGGGCAGGGACATCTTTTTTTAGGGAAATTCCCCATTATAATTAGGAAATTTCCCTGTTATGAAGATATTTCCCATTTTATATTTGCAGTGGATAAGAACCACAAAACATTATACGTTATGAAAAAGACAGTAATCACGTTGGCACTTATGGCAGTTGCAGTGACGGCCGGTGCACAGAGGAATGACCTGTATTCTACAGGCAAGAGCAAGAGTACTGCTCCTGCGGTATCCAGCTCATCGGTGACTCGCGTTCCTGTTCAGGCAACTTCTGCTCAGGCCGCTCCTGTTCAGACTGTGCCGGCGCAGACTGTCCAAAAGGTTTCTTCTGACGATGCGTTCGATGTAGACACATACAACCGCCGTTATACTCCGACATCAACCGCAGCAACGGAATCGGACTATTCCAATACCGTTTATGTACACGACACTGTGTTCTATATGCTTGAAAGCGAGACTCCACAGAGTAGCTTTGACAGTTATTCATATCATGAGGGATATTCTGATGCTGTCGAGGACTTCTATGCGACTCGTCTCATTACACGCTTTCACAGACCGGGCTTGAGATTGTCGCTGGCTCTTGATCCGTTCTATTATGATTCATGGTATTGGGACAGCTGGTATTATGATCCATGGTACTATGACAGGTACTATTATGTTGGTTACAGCTACAGATATTATGATCCGTGGTATGTTCCTTCGTACCATTATTACTACACGTATCGTTCACGGCCTGTTTATCAAGAAAGACATTATGCATCGTCTCCAAGCAGACACATCAGCAGTGGTCGTGGAGTTGGTTC
The DNA here is from genome assembly GCA_024398755.1 of Bacteroidaceae bacterium. Taxonomy (GTDB): domain Bacteria; phylum Bacteroidota; class Bacteroidia; order Bacteroidales; family Bacteroidaceae; genus Colenecus. The sequence continues at coordinate 11,514 of JAKSIQ010000051.1, forward strand.
CTCCCCACATCAGACATCACGTGGCTCCAGTGTGACACGTTCTGTGACTTCTGGCTCCAACCGGTCTGTCGAACCGTCAAGAACAGAGTCCAGTCGAAACGTCGGCGCCCAGCATAGTGCGGAAAGACGCGGGGTCAGTTCTTCTGCAACTTCCGGTTATGACCGTCCGAGCAGCACCGGAACCAGAAGCGTGTCAAGCGGAACATCAGGTGAAACACGCAGCCGTTCGGAAGCGGCTCCGGCAAGTGAAACCCGTAGTGTGTCACGCAGTGTCAGCGGCAATACCCCAAGAAACACAGGGACAGGTAGTCGTGGTGAAAATGTTCAGACCCGCAGCTCATCGACCCGCAGCGTAAGTTCCGGCTCATCGAC
>JAKSIQ010000052.1 GCA_024398755.1 Bacteroidaceae bacterium
TGTCATGAAACACGCCTTCCTTATTCTGGCTCACAACAATTTTGCCTCGCTTGAAAGGCTGGTCAGCGAACTTGATTATCCTGACAACGACATATTCATACATATTGACAGCAAGTGCAAGCGTTATCCGCAGTTGCATGTCAGCCATGCCGGTCTGCAATATACAACAGTAAGAGTTGATGTACGTTGGGGCGATTACAGCGTTGTTCAGGCTGAATACGAACTGTTCCGCACAGCCAGGGCAAAAGGTCCCTACCCCCGCTATCACCTTCTTTCAGGGGTCGATGTCACTCTTAAGTCACAAGAACAGATTCATTCCTTCTTTGACTCATTTGCCGACAGGGAATTCATTGGATACACCCTGCTTGAGCCCACTCCCGAACTGGTCAGAAAAGTCAACCGCCTGCACCTGTTTCCACATTCATTCCAGAATGCGTCCTTTACAGAAAAAGCCTTACGTCACCTGTTCATCAGACTTCAGGAAATATCCGGCATCAAGCGCAACCGTGACATTTGTTTCAAGAAAGGCTCACAATGGATAAGTGTCACAGACAGTATGGCAAGCCTGTTTCTGGAAAATGAGCAATGGGCAAAGCGCACATTCAGCCACACCTTCTGCGCCGATGAAATTGTCTTCCAGACACTGTGCTGGAATTCACCTCTTAAAGACAACATCTACAGTCTGGAATCCGATGCCCAGGGCTGTATGCGCGCCATCAGCTGGGTGAACGGAGAAATGCGTTCCTGGTCAAAAGAACAGATAGAAGACCTCAGGAACGGCCGGTACATGTTCGCGCGCAAACATACCCAAGCCGCATCGGTATCAATACTGGTACCGGCCTACAACTCCGAAAAGACCATTGCAGCCGCACTTGACTCAATACTTGCACAAGATTACCCCAACATTCAGGTCTGCATTGTCAACGACTGTTCAACAGACGGTACAAGTTCGGAAATCGAACATTACAAGCCAATGCTGCAGTCTAAAGGTTTCAGTGTGGAAATTGTCTGCAACAACACGAATCTTGGTGCGGCAGCTTCAAGGAACCGCCTGCTTTCACTTGCAACAGGCACATACGTCATGTTTGCCGATTCCGATGACACTCTTGCTCCAGGCATGGTTTCAAAGGCTGTCAGACTGGCCGAAGAAAACAATTGCGACATTATAGGTTGGGACTGGACGCTATCCGATGCCCACACTTCAAGATACATGAAACAGCCAGACTGCCACAGTCCAAGACAGGCTCTGACCAGCCTCATGTCAGGAACCATGCGCTGGAACCTGTGGCTTTTCATGTTCCGCCGCCAGCTGTTCAACGGATTCATGTTCACGCCAGGCATGAACATGGGCGAAGACATGATGTGCGTGCTTTCACTCATGAACCGCGCACAGTGTTTCTGTCAGTTGCATGAATCTCTGTACCGTTATTCACAGACCGACAGTTCCATTTCAAGGTCAATGACCGGAAGCAACATGCGTCAGGTTACCGACAATCTTGAAAAAGTGGAATCAATGCTGAAAAAAGACAATCATCACTGCATCCCGGCCAGGTATCTGGAGTTTCTCAAACTCAACATCAAACTGCCTTTGCTTGTACGTGCGGACAAACATGACTATATTTGCTGGAGTAAATGGTTCAGCGCATCAAACAGGTACATCATTCTGAACAGGGCACTGCCCTTCAGAACCAGGCTGCTGCAGATTATGGCACAGTTCAGACTCTGGCCACTTGTAAGCCTGTATGACAGACTGGTGTACAAACACGCATACAGGTTGCTGTTCAACAATAAGAAACAGGAAAGACAATGAAGAAGCTAAACTCTATTCTGATAGGACTGCTTGTCAGTTTCCTGTGTTACGCTTTCAACTTCTCTTTTCTGCCAGGCTTTCTGTCAACAAAGAACATTGCCACCATTGTCGGTGCGCTGCTGTTCATAATACAGTCCTTCAAACTGGGAACGTTCAAGGTTGACTTTGACGTTGTCATGGCCGGACTTATTGCCATATTCTTTTCAGGCGCATGCTTCATGTCGGCAACTCTCAATCTTACAAGAGACCTGACATACGCAACATACATCGTGTCATTCCTGCTATGGGCATTCGGTGCACACGGAATCTGTTCACTTATAAGAATGAACCATGGCAGAATAGATCTGGAACTTGTCTGCTTCTACTTTATATGGGTTGCCGTATTCCAGTGTGTCCTGTCACAGCTTATTCATTACATTCCTGCAGTACAGAATTTCATTGACAGCATTGTTGACGGCGGCAACCAGTCACTCAAAGACATAGACAGACTTTACGGTCTGGGAGCGTCACTCGACGTAGCAGGCACACGTTTCGCCGTAGCCGAAGTGCTTATCGCATATCTGCTGAACGACGGCTCGCCCGAATACCGCACGGGCCCCATGATCTTCTGGAGCTATGTTGCATTCATCATCATTCTGATATTCGGATGCATGGTATCACGAACCACAACTGTAGGAGCGCTGCTGGCCATTGTTTATGCAGTCATTGCAGACTTCAGGCGCATCAGCACCAGAATCCAGAACAGCAGACTGAAGCAGATAGGGCTGATGGTACTGATACTGCTCATCTGCATACCTCTGTTCATCTTCATTTACCGCACAGACCCTGACATGCGTTACCAGATGCGTTTTGCCTTTGAAGGCTTCTTCAACTACGCGGAAACCGGAGTCTGGAGAACCGATTCAACCGACAAGCTTAACGGGACCATGTGGATATGGCCTACCGATTCACGTGGCTGGTTCATAGGCTACGGACTGTTCGGGAACTGGGCCTATGGAACCGATATAGGTTACTGCCGTTTCATTCTGTACTGCGGCATTCTGGGGTTCAGCATCTTTGCATATTTCTTCATCTTCCTTACACACAGGCTGGCCAGGCGCAATGAAGACACTGGCGTACTTGCCTTCACCCTTCTGCTGCTTGTCTTTACAATCTGGATAAAGGTTTCCACCGACATATTCTTCATATACATTCTTCTAATCAGTGTCAATCATGTGCGGAACCTCTACGTTGACCTTGAATCGGTTCGATAAATGAAAAGCATCGTGTACCTTATTGCAGGCACATATCGCGCTGCAGGAATGGAGCGCATACTTGCCGGCAAAGCCAACCGTCTTGCAGACGCCGGTTACAATGTCACCATTGTCACAACAGACCAGAAGAGCCGATGCCCGGCCTACCCTCTTGATCCGCGCATCAGCCAGACCGATTTGGGCATTTCATACGAAGACAGCAACGGACGCAGTTTCCCTGTAAAGGCTGCAGGGTACCCGCTGCGTATTGCAAAACACTGGATAAGACTGTCACGCCTGCTAAAACGAATCAGGCCCGACATAACAGTCAGCATGTTCTGCAACGACGTTTCCTTTCTGCCATTCATAAATGACGGCAGCCGCAAGATTCTTGAGGCCCATTTCAGCCGTTACAAACGGCTCCAATACAACCGCTCCGGCATCTGGGCCGTCGCAGACCGCCTGCGTTCGGCAATGGACAGAATCTGGGCCGGCCGCTTTGACACATTCGTTGTCCTGACACACCAGGACGCCGGTCTGTGGGGAAAGATGAAGAACATACGTGTCATACCCAATTTCACCGACATGGAGTTCAATGCTCCCGTATCGGCATACAACAGACAGGTTCTGGCCGTAGGACGCTACGATTACCAGAAAGGATTCGACATGCTTGTCAAGGCATGGAAACTGATTTGCACCGACGGTTGGACACTGCGCATTGCCGGGCAGGGAACACTGCCCGAAACCGGTTGCAAAAACATTTTTACAGGATTTTCCGAAAATATTTTTGAAGAATATAAGAAATCAAGTATTTTCGCTTTGAGTTCACGGTACGAAGGACTGCCCATGGTGTTGCTCGAAGCACAGGCAGCCGGAATGCCGTCAGTTTGTTTTGACTGCAAATGCGGTCCGCGCGAGATTGTGAAAGACGGAGAAAACGGTTTTCTGATACCGGAATGTGATATCCAGTCATTCGCCGGCGCATTGAAAAAATTGATTGACAACGTTGAACTTCGAAAAACCATGGGCGAATGCGCCTACCGCGAATCGGTAAGGTATGCTCCCCAAAACATTATGGACTTATGGATGAAAATGTTCGAAGAACAATAGTCATATCGGCCGTCAATATCAGAAAAGGCGGAACGCTTACCATACTGCGCCAGCACCTTGCTGAAATGTCGGAAAAGGCAGGCCAGTTCCGCATCGTGGCACTGGTGCACGACCGTAAACTGTGCGACTACCCCGGCATTGAATACATAGAGTTGCCGTGGTGTACAAAAATGTGGATACTGCGTCTGTGGGCAGAATATATGACTATGCACAGAATAAGCCGGAAAATAGCCCGTCAGGACGGCCACATTGTATGGAAATGGATTTCACTCCATGACACCACACCGCGCGTAATTGCAGAGCATCGTGAAGTGTATTGCCAGACATCGTTCCCATTTCTGAAACTCAGATTCACAGACTTGTTTGCCGATCCGAAAATTGTCATGTTCAAATTGATGACCGGCTTGGCATACAGAATAAACTCACGTTATAACGACTGCATGATTGTGCAGCAGGAATGGTTCCGCCAGGCACTGTCCAAACGGATAAATTATCCGATTGAAAAAATCAAGGTCCAGCAGCCTGCCGCCACCCCATTGTGTTGCCGGACTGAGCATCAGGACAACAGCATAACCACATTCCTGTACCCAAGCACCCCTGACTGCCACAAGAACTTTGAGATTCTGTGCAAGGCCACGCAGATTCTCGAAGACAAGTTGGGATTGAACAGATTCAAGGTCATCATCACAGTAAAAGGCAACGAAAACAGGTATGCCAAAGGTCTGTTCAAACGTTGGGGAAATTGCAGCAGCATTGATTTTCACGGCCTGATGAGCCGCGATGAACTGTTCAGCGCGTACGCAAACGCAGATTGTCTGGTATTTGCCTCACGCATTGAAACATGGGGACTTCCAATAAGCGAGTTCCTTTCCGTACAGCCTCAAGGCAGAATGATTCTTGCCGACTTGCCGTATGCCTATGAAACATCGGGACTCAAAGGCCAGTATTTCAATCCTGACAGTGCCAAACAGCTTGCGGCCCTGATGAGAAACGTCATCATTACGAAATGAGAGTTCTCCAGTTAGGCAAATTCTACCCCATAAAAGGCGGTGTTGAAAAAGTCATGTACAACCTTATGCTGGGCCTGGGCCAGCAGGGTATTGAATGTGACATGCTCTGCTGCGCCTTTCCCGACGGCAGCATAGGCAACAAGAAACAGATAATACAGCCCACCGACCATACAAGAGTAATTATCGTGCCGACGCTGTTCAAAATGGCGTCAACCATGATATCGCCAGCCCTTGTCAGAGAATTGAAAAAACTGATAAAGGAAAGGCACTATGACATAATCCATGTCCACCATCCGGACCCCATGGCTACCATTGCCCTGTATTTCAGCAGGTATAACGGCAAGGTAATTGTCCACTGGCACAGCGACATCGTAAAACAGAAAATACTGCTCAAATTCTATCTGCCATTCCAGCATTGGCTGCTGAAAAGGGCTGACAGGATTGTAGGCACATCTCCCATTTACGTAGCCGGTTCTGAAGATCTGGCCAACTGGCGCTTCAAAACCAGCTATCTGCCCATCGGCATTTCCGAAATCCAGCCGAACCAAGACAACGCGTACCGGATAAGGGAACGGTACAAAGGCAAAAAGATAGTCTTTTCACTTGGACGGTCAGTCCATTACAAAGGCTTCCAGTTCCTGATAGAAGCTCTGGCAAAACTGCCTCAGGATTTTGTTCTGGTTCTTGGAGGTACCGGCGAACTGCTTCCCGACTTGAAACGCCAGGCCATGGAACTTGGCGTCAGGGAACGCATCACTTTTACCGGATTCATTCCTGACACCGACCTTCCCGACTGGTTCGGCGCATGCAACGTATTTGTGCTCAGCAGCATTATGAAGACCGAGGCATTCGCCATAGTACAGGTAGAAGCCATGTGCTGTTCAAAGCCTGTAGTATCGACCGCCATCGAGGGATCGGGTGTTTCGTGGGTAAACGCTCACCGCGAATCAGGACTGGTTGTTCCGCCACGCAATGCAGACAGCCTTGCCAATGCCATCATTGAGATATGTTCGGACGCAGAACAATACGACAGCTACTGTCAGAGGGCCCGCCAAAGGTATCTCAAACATTTCACCGATGAACGCATGATAATCAGCTGCATGGACATTTATGACTTTGTACTGGACAAAAAGCCGAAAGTATGGGACACCATACTGTCACTGCTTGGCAAAGTGGTAATGGACAGGACACCTGACTATTCAAAGTTCTCCAAGGACCCCGGAATGTGGAGAATGGTCATGAACGCCGCTGCAGCCCAGAACATATATTCCCTTATTTACGATGTCCTGCCTTCTGATGTTCCTGACGATGTCATGACCGTATGGAGCGATCATATAAAACGCATAGAACGATACAACAACCACACGCACGAAGTTGCCTTGTCTCAGGAAAAAGCATGGAAAACCTTAGGATTGAAATATGCGCTGCTGAAAGGACATGATATAGCCCAACTGTATCCCAACCCCACGCACCGCGGCTGCGGAGACATTGACTGGTACTTTGAAACATCCAAAGACTGGCGGACAGCATATAACGCGGCCAAAAAGAACACCAACAGCCATATTTTCCATGACAGCGACGGCGACTGCTCCTATTTGTGGCACGGCGTTACAATAGAGCATCATCATGATTGGACCCATCTGTCGTCCAGACGTTCCAGACGCATTCTTGGAAAACCGGCCATTGTAAACGGGCGCATATCACCTACAGACAACCTGCTGGTGCTTAACGCACACATTCTGCACCACGCGCTGACCAGCGGCACAGGACTTAAGCAGTTTGCCGATATGGCCATAGCATACAGGAAAATGCTGCCGCTGGCCGATGCTGCAGAACTGGTACGCAGACTTGAATCCGTATCACTGATACGTTGGACAGGACTTATGCACAGCGCGCTTGTGGAACTGACAGGTATCGACCCCTCAATGCTGCCCGTTCCTGCATCGGCTCCCCAAAAAGATACTGCAAAACTGCTTGCGCTGATAATCAATGACGGAATATTCGGCAATGCCAAAAGGCACAGGTTCAGCGGAATTGCAGACCGTTTCCTACTGTTCATACGCTACTGTCCCCGAGAATGCATATCCAGATATTTCCACCTTATTATAGGAGGAGTTAGAAAGATTTTATAACTTCGCAAAGTTACACGAACACGTCCATTACAATGAACTTAATGAAACCATACAGCATCATTTTATCCGTTTTTCTGTTCGCTTCAGGCATTTTTTTCAATTCGTGCGGAGCCTACCGCAGAACAGCCATCCTGCAGGACATGGATACCGTCACAACCTATATGATAAACCAGTATCCCGACACCAAGATACTGCGCGGAGACCGCATCAACATTACAGTATCCAGCGCACAGCCTGCACTGGCCGCACCTTTCAACCCCGGGCTGAAACTTGTTGACACTGAAGAAGTCCCGATAACAGGCTCTACTGTCACAATAGGCAACGAGGGTTATCTGGTCGATGACCACGGCAACATAAACTTTCCGGTTCTTGGTAATCTTCACGTTGAAGGCATGAGCCTGAAACAGCTGTCAGAATTCATCGAAGACAAAATAGTCAGCCAGGGGTACATAAACGAGCCCATAGTCAAGACACAGTACGTCAATTTCAATGTCATACTGCTTGGTGAATCAGGTTCCAGCGTTGTTTCAGTTCCATCGGGCAACATAAACCTGCTTGAACTGCTGGCCCACAACGGCGGTATTAGCGATATGTCAGACCGAGAGCACATACGCGTAATCCGCACCACCGGCGACAAGCGCAATGTCTATATGGTCAACGCCAAGACCAGAGAAATGTACGATTCACCCGTCTTCTACCTGCAGCAGAACGACGTTGTTTACATTCCGCCAATCAACAGCAAGATTGACGCCCAGGTATCCAACTGGATACAGTTCTTCACTCTGCCTATGACCTTGGTATCATCTGTATCATCATTGATAATTGTCTGCATAGCATTCCTATAATCTGACTGAAATGGAAAATTCATACAACGGAAAGAAATCAGAAGGATCAATAAGCATAGTTGACCTTTTCTTCTACCTGTTAAGCTACTGGTACTGGTTTGTATTTGGTGTCATTGTATGCGGTGGAATAGCCACATACCGATACGCAAAGGCCACATTCGTCTATAAGGCCGACGCCACCATCATGATAAAGGACCCGCAGGACCAGGGTGCCGCAGCCAGGCTAGAAGCCTACAACAACCTGATAAACAGGGTCAACATAACCAACGAGATTCTTGAGTTCCAAAGTCAGGAACTCATGACCAACGTGGTCAAAAGAGTCGGTGCCGACATAAGCTACAAGACCCAAGTCAAATTCAGGATGGTGGAACTGTACAACAGTTCGCCAATCATTGTACATTTCGTTGATGATCCGGGGAATTACTTTAACCTGGCGCTGGTTCCAAAGAACAGAGTTCAGATTGTGGTCAAGCACGGCGAAACCCAGCAGGTGGCCTGCCTGAAAGACACCATAATGGTTGACGGTTCGCGTTTAGTGCTTGAAGGCACGCCGTTCCTGACACCGGAATACTACAACAAGGAAATATTCGTTCTCAAACAGAACCCGTCCGATGTTGCAAAAGTAATGCTTGGCAACATGACAATCAACCAGATACGCAGCAATGCGGCCATGCTCAGTTTCTCATTGCGTGACCTTTCTGCAAGACGTGCCTGCGACATACTTCAGACCCTGTTCGAAGTCTATGACGAAAACGCCGTTGACCGCAAGAAGCAGATATCAATCAACACCGCCTCATTCATCAACGAACGTCTTGTAGTAATTGACCAGGAACTGAGTTCCGCCGAAGAACAGCTTCAGTATTACCAGGCCCAGACCAGGACCATCAACGCGTCTGAAGCAACCAGCAACTATCTGAAGCAGAGCAACGAAAGTGCCGAACAGATTGAAATCATAGACCGCAAGATACGACTTGCCAACTATCTGAGGGAATACATAGAGAAAGACCTGAAATCAAACAACCTTATCCTGACCAATACAGGTCTTGACAATCTGCACATAGAAAGCCTTATTCAGGAATACAACCAGGTCAAAGCGCAGAAGGACAAGCTTCTCTCCGGCTCAACCGAAGAAAACCCTGTCATCAAGGAACTCAACCGCAATCTGTCAAATCTTAAGGATGACATCATTGCAAACATTGACAACCTTATTGACAACATGATCGTTCAGCGCAGCGAATTTGAAAGTCAGGAAACCGAACAGTTCTCAAAGTTCACCTCAATGCCGCAGACCACACGACGCATGCTCAGCATTGAGCGCAAGCAGAACATCAAGGAGCAGCTCTACATGTACCTTCTGAACAAACGCGAGGAAAACGGTCTTGCCCAGGCGCTTGTTGACAACAACGTACGCGTAATTGATTCAGCTGAAAGCAGCGGACAGCCCGTAGCTCCCGACCACAGAATGTCAATCATATTCGGCATACTTCTTGGACTCATCATACCTTCAGTCATACTGTTTGCCAGACTGTTCCTTGACACCAAGGTACGTTCACGCAAGGAAGTCGAATCTTCAACAAGCGCACCGTTCCTTGGAGAAATACCGCTTGACGAGAACAAGAAAACCATCAGAATACCTCTCATAGGTGAAATTGCCGTAACCGACTTCAAGAATCAGCCCAGACCACGCGACAGGGGCTCCAGAACCCGTGTGGTTTACAACGAAGACCGTCGAAGCGTCATTACCGAAGCATTCCGTATGCTTTGCACCAACATTGACTTCATGAACGAAGACCATGACAAGTCAAAGGTAATAACCGTATCATCATTCATGGTAGGTTCCGGCAAGTCATTCATCATCCTTAATATGGCAGCCTGCTTCGCCGACAACAAGAAGAAAGTCATCATGGTTGACCTTGACACCCGCAAACGTTCACTCTCACGTTCACTGGGTGTTGCGCATCACACCAAAGGCATATCAAACTACTTGAGTGACAATTCAATCCAGCTTAATGACATTATCAAAAAGAACATCATTCCCGATGTCGATATCATTCCTGCCGGTGCAGTTCCTCCAAATCCCGTAGAACTGTTAAGACGCAAGCGCCTTGACAGCATGATTGAGGAACTCAGAAAAGAATACGACTGCATACTCATTGATAATGTTCCTGCCGACATAGTTGCCGATGCAATTGTAATAGACCGTATTGTTGACACTACAGTGTTTGTAATACGTTCGGGCCAGATTGACCGCCGCATGCTTCCTACCCTTGACGAATTGTACCACAAAGGCAAATTCCATAACATGGGCATTGTACTTAACGGTGCAGAAATACACGGTCATTACGGATACCGCTACGGATACGGATACGGTTATGGATACGGATATTCATACGGCCACGGCTATTATGGCTACGGCTACGGCAAAGCCTATGGAGAGGCCGAAAACAAGGGTGACAAAGAATAAACCGAACCGACAAACCGCACCATAGCAATGACAATAGCAGTAGATTTTGACGGAACCATTGTAGAACAGCACTACCCTGGCATTGGCCGCCCTATCCCCTTTGCCATAGAGACCTTGAGACAGCTTGTCAAAGACGGCCATAAAATCATTCTGTGGACCGTACGCGAAGGCAAACGCCTTGACGAAGCCGTTGAATACCTGAAACAGAACGGCATTGAACTGTACGCAGTCAATTCAGAATATCCCAACGCATCATGGAACGGCGGTCTGTCCCGCAAAATCAAAGCCGACATTTACATAGACGACTGCAATCTAGGCGGCCTGCCCGACTGGAGTGACATCTACACCACCATCTCAGGACAAGCCTTAATCTACGACAAGTCATCGCAGCGCCATCAGTCAAGACACAGACGCGATCATTCGCAGCAGCATCACAACAGTGACAAAGCCAGCCACTACTTCTTTGAATGGCTGAAAGAACGCTGCCGTGATTCACGCAGCAAATTCAACCGCTAACAGCCGTTTCACTCACCGCGAGGAGCGTATTGTCCCATCCGTGAGCAAAACAGCCCATTCCACTCACCGCGAAGGGCGTATTGTCCCATCCGTGAGCAAAACAGCCCATTCCACTC
>JAKSIQ010000053.1 GCA_024398755.1 Bacteroidaceae bacterium
ATCGGCAAAGCCGCCCGGCTCAAATTCTTCTCCCCGATTGCGTTTCGTGCTTGAACTCAGGATTAATTTATTTATCATTGCAAAACTATGCATTATTTAACATTTCAGGAGCACTTGCTGCAGTCAACAAGCAGCTTGCGGCCGGAGCAGGCAGTGGTGGCAAAGACGTAGTGCGGGCCGCCGTCAGGGACCTTGAAGCGGCGGCGCAGCTCGTCGGCCGTCAGAGGGAAGTTGCGGACAGCTATGTTGGCACGGCCTATGCCGTCAAAGAACGCTGCGGCGGAACGTCTGTCAAACGGCACTGTACGGTCAATGCGGAAAATCCGGCCCGGAAAGTCATGCACCGGTGTCTTTGACACGAACAGATGCGAGTCCTCGCCCACCTGGGCCACACCGAATGCGCCCGACAAGGTATGGAACAGCCCGCTTTTCATGACCGATGCGTACGGCTCATACAGATAGTTTCCGGCAGAAAGCAGCAATCCGTCGGTATCAAGGAGCAAAGGTGCCGACTGCTCTTCCTGAAAGCTTGCGCCGAGAAGCGTGCCCGCTACGCCGCAGCCATCAAGATTCACTGCCTGGATGAGAGCGTCGCCTGCAAAGCCGCGTTCCATGAAGACAAGCAGTTCCTTGCACTCGCCATCGACCGAGACGGCCATCACACGCGAAACGCATGACAGTTCCGAAAGCACCTTTTTTATATCGAGCATGGGCGACAGTTTTACCAGCACCCTTGCCGACACGTCAAGCAGACGGGTCTGCATGGCCGTCACATTGGGACTGCAGTCGGCTATGGAAACCAGTTTGTGACCGCTGCCGTCACGCCGTGCCGGGTCAAGGTAAACAATATCAAGGCTGTCAGAATGCAGAGTTTCCAGAAAAGCCGATGCCTCCATGTTGCTGATGTCTATGTCACCGCGTCCAAGAAGCGGGAAATTCCAAGCGGCAATGCTGCAAAGTTCCGGATTCATTTCGTTGTAAAGACAGGTTCCGCAACCTGCCGACAGATAGAAGCAGTCAACGCCGAAACCTCCCGTAAGGTCGGCAAAGCGGAAAGACGGAATATTGCCCAGCCATTCGCGCACAAGCGCCGATTTGTACAGGGCCAAAGGCTGGCCGGTACACTGTTCCATTGACAGGTGCACCGGATAGAGCAGCCGCGGGAACGATGCCCAGTCCGGCAGTTTGACTGCGGCAATCCGGCGTCCGGCAATCTGTACAAGGGCCGCCTTCAGGTCAACGCCGTCGGGCGCTTTGGCAAAGGCAAGCTTGCGGACATCGGCCCCTGCGTTGGAGTCAATGAAAGCCCATGTCTGCGCTGAAAGCCCGGTATCGGTCATTGAGAATCGGACCTAAAGACCGGGATTGAAAGCCGGAATGTGGAGTATTTCAAGTTTGAACAGATTGCGGCGGTGCATTGAATCAATCTTGTCACGAACAGCCGCATCTTCACATACGCCCTCACGTATGTATCGGTCCAAAGTATCGTAGCTGAAGCCGAACTTGGTCTCATCGGGGCATGAACCGGGCAGCCCGTCATCGGGAATCTTGTCAACCCAGCGTGACGGCAGGCCAAGAGCGTGACCTATGCCGCGCACCTCACGCACACACAGTTTGCCAAGTGGTGAGAACGAGCCGCTGGCATCACCGAACAGAGTGGCGTAGCCTATATAGTCCTCGCTCAGATTGCAGGTGTTGGCCACCATACCGTTACAGCTCTGCGCAACAGCGTAAAGCACGGTCATTCGGATTCGCGGCGGTATGTTCAGAACGGTCTGCGGAGTGAAGCCGTCCGTTCCCAAGCCTTGCATTCCATCACCAAGGGCACGGAAAGCATTCTCCACATCGCCTATGTGCATATTGACATAGCGTATGCCGAGATAGCGGCAAATCTCATCGGCCTCGTTCAGACTCTGGCCGTTTGACGGAATGCTGACGCCCACCACCCTGTCCTTTCCAAGTGCCAAGGCACACAGAGCCGCAGCAACGGTGCTGTCCTTGCCGCCGCTCATTCCTATCACTGCACAGCACTGCGGTCCGTTAGCCTGGAACCAGTCTCTTATCCAGGCAACACAGCGGTCTTTCAATTCTTCGTAATCCATAAACATATATCAGAAGAAACGGAAATCATAGAAGTCACATAATGACTGACCGGGGCGGTCGGCATCGAATGCAAAATAAAGGCCTCTCTTGCCCTTGATGCCCTTCAGGTCATCGAAGCATCGGGTAGTGATGGTTGTAATTTCACTGCTCTTTGTCGAATCAAGTCTGAATTGGGCCACCACACGTGCCCCACCCTTTCCGGTCGGGTCGTCAACCATTACTCTGACAGTACCGCTCTCACCATGAAGTTTAACGCGCATTTCCAAGTTGACAGTCTTCTTCTTTGCAAGCTTGTCAAAGTTCAGGTATTTGAAGCCCACTGTACTGCCATTAGTGTTGTTGACAAGCGGACAGAAAGGTTCCTTCATGTTATACGGTCCCTGATATGAACCCTCTTCCAGGCGGGTAGGCTGCACGTATGAACCGCTGTAAATGAAGTTAGGATATTGTTCAACAGGGATTGAAGGGTGATCGAACCAGCAGGCCCAGCCGGCGGCAATACGCTGCGTAGGATCAAGTCCATCGGTCTGGAAGCCCTCTGATGTGACCTCGGCACGTGAAATCTCCACCTTACCGCCTTTGCCCTTCTGGACCTTGACTGTAATCGGAGCTACCATTGCCTGACGTGAGAACTGGTCAGTACCGGTCTGGCGGTGATAGAACACCCACCACTGCCCGTCAATCTGTACAATGCTGCCGTGCGTGTTGCCGTAGCGGTTGGCTGTAGCCATGGCTTCGCCCGATACACCGTGATACTGGGGACCGCGTGCGTCAATTATTGTACCTCCGTAGGTGAACGGGCCCAGCGGACTGTCACTGTATGCGTATGCAAGAGTGTTGTTCGATGCAGGCAGACCGTCTTCGCCATCGGCAGTGTAACGTGAATATATGAACACGTACTTGTCCTGTATCTTGCGCATGGACGATGCCTCGAAGAATCGGAACACGCCGTCGTGCCTGTAGTCGCTGACCATATTCCTTACAATCTCTGTTCCAGGTTTTACACTGGCCATAGTTTCAGGGTCAAGTTCGGCACCATTGGATTCTTCAAAGCCCCAGTAGCCGTACACGCGTCCGTCATCGTCAACGAACACAGCCGGGTCAAAACCAAGAATTCCATCTGTGCGGCGCGGATTCTGAGCATTCCAGTTACATACCTTGAACGGGCCGTCAGGACGGTCGCTCACACAAACCTGGCTCTGCCTGCCCCCACTCTGGTTATTGGGATACAGGTAGTACAGCAATGAGCCATCGGCCTGTCTTACAGTGGCAATATCTGGAGCATAAAGTATGTCTCCACGGCCCGTCCTTGAGTCCAGAAGATTGCCGTCAGGACCATATTGGGACTTGAAGATGATTCCGTCATAGCGCCAGTCGGAAAGGTTATTGACAGGTGCGGACCAAACCACCTGGTCACGGCCGCAATAAGCGGTAATTTCATTGTCATGCGAGCCATACACATACACGCGATATTGTCCCGGTTTGTCGGGGTCTTCAAATACGTACGGCTCACCGTCAGGAATATATTCCCAAAGCGGCATATAAGGATTCTGAGCCAGTACTGACAAGTATGCACAGACAACTGCGGCCAAAGTGCTTATTCGTTTCATACGATTGTATTTTTCTGTAAAGTTACATGATTTCCCTATGAAAAGCCAGACGGTTAGGGCAAAATAATGTCCGGAATGCTTACCTTTGCGGAAAGCTGAACTGAATTTGATATGGAACTGCTGAAAGGAAAGAAGGGTCTGATTACCGGCGTACTGAATGACAAGTCAATCGCATGGGCGGTAGCACGCACTGCTGTCAACGAAGGAGCCGGCATTGTAATGACCAACACCCCTGTAGCAGTCCGGCTTGGGCAGACAAAAGAACTTGCCCGACAACTGGATTGCCCTTTAATTGAGGCCGATGCCACCAGCATTGATGACCTTGACAGGCTGGTATCGGAAACCATGGACCATTTCGGCGGCAAATTCGACTTTGTTCTGCACAGCATAGGCACATCGGTCAACATACGCAAGCACCACCCATACAATGACATTGACTACAGTCTGATGGACAAGACGCTTGACATTTCAGCGCTGTCTTTCCACAAACTGCTTCAGACGCTCTACAAAAAAGACGCCCTGAACGAATGGGGTTCGGTGGTCGCCCTGACTTACATTGCCGCCGACCGTGCCGTCAGCGGATACAATGACATGGCCGATGCAAAAGCCCTGTTACAGTCAATAACCCGCAATTTCGGAGTAATTTACGGAAGCGAAAAGCATGTACGCATAAATACCGTATCGCAATCACCCACAGCAACGACAGCCGGCAGCGGAATTGACGGTATGGACAAGATGCTGGAATGGGCCGACAAGGTTTCTCCTCTTGGCAATGCAAGCGCTCAGGATTGTGCCAACTATGTGTGCACCCTGTTCTCTGATCTGACACGCATGGTTACCATGCAGAACCTGTATCACGACGGAGGTTTCTCTACCACCGCCGTTCCGCCATCACCAATCGGATAATAGGATTTACCTGCAATTCAATCCAAGCGAGACAATCATACGTCCCTCGCTGACTTCTTGGCTGACACTCATGAATGTCGAGTTGAGTTCGGCAAGGCGTGCCTGTCCTTCAACTGTGTCAGAATCAAATATCCTTTCAAGCTCTACAGGAATTGAAAGACGCATACGTACATGCCCGCTCTTTTCCGAAAAGCCGATGTCAAGATCCATACCGGAACAGGCATGAAGTTTGGCTTTTCGGGCATCATCAAGAGAATTCAGACATGTCTCCAACAATACGGTAACAGCATTCTCAATCCGGTTTGTCAGAGCCGCATCAAGGCCGTACTGGAAACTGAAGTTTCTGATTTCACCCAGCAGGGAATATATGTCAGCACCTTCAGAATCGAAATGACGTGAAACGGTGCGTACACGTTTTATGAATATTTGAGTCCGTTCTCTGACAGGATTATCAAAAATCTGCTCAGGAGTACCGTCTTCATATACCACACCCTGATCAAGATAAAGCACACGCGTTGACACGTTGCGGGCGAACTGCATTTCGTGAGTGACAATAATCATGGTTATGCCACGGCTTGCAACGTCGCGGATGACACGCAGGACCTCGCTGACCATGGTCGGATCAAGTGCCGATGTGGGTTCGTCAAACAGTATCACTTTCGGGTTCATGGAAAGGCAGCGGGCTATTGCCACACGCTGTTTCTGCCCTCCGCTCAACTGATTCGGAAAAGCGTCCGCCTTTGACAGCATTCCAACCTGACCAAGCAGTTCACGAGCCTGATTTTCAGCTGCTTCCGGAGTCATTCCAAGCAGTTTGACAGGGCCAACCATGACATTGTCAAGAACCGAAAGGTGTTCAAAAAGATTGAATGACTGGAACACCATACCCACCGTTCTACGCACCTTCGATATGTCTGTACGCGGGTCTGTAACATCGGCTCCGTCTATCCATATCTTGCCGGCAGACGGTTTTTCGAGCATATTGATGCAACGCAGAAGCGTGCTTTTGCCAGTTCCGGAAGGACCTATCACGCTGACAATTTCTCCATCCTGAATTTCAACATTGACATCGGTCAGGACCTTAAGATCATTGCCTTCATATGTTTTCTGCAAATGTTCTATTCTAATCATGATGCCGCTTCCTGTTTGAGAATTTGTGAACTACCGGCTGCGATTTCAATTCCGCATACGAGAGCAGCAGAGTCAGAAGCCAGATGATAAGAAAATAAACCGCAGTGACAAGTATCAGCGGAAAAAACGCCTCGAACGTCCGGCTTCGGATAACATCTCCGGCACGTGTCAGATCAAAGGTTCCTATATAGCCTACAATCGATGTGGCCTTGACAAGACTGATGAATTCGTTCCTGTACACCGGTAACGCGCGTGGCATGAACTGCGGCAGAACGAATTGGAAAAATGTTTTCATTGGTGTAAAACCCATTGAAAGTGCCGCCTCGCTCTGACCTTTGTCGATACTCTTCAACGTTGATGTGAAAATGACACTGACATATGCCCCGAAACACAGGGAGAATGACACTACCGAAACCGATATGGCATTCATGTCAGTCTTTCCGAATACAACATAGAACATGACCATCAGCAGCACGACCTGAGGCATACAGCGCATGAAACTTATGTACAAACCGCTTATTCGGGCAAGCGGTTTGTGGCCGCTCATTGAGCCGCAGCTCAGCAATACTCCAAGCAAGGTACCAAGAAATGCGGAAAGCAATGATATGATGATTGTGCTCAGTGTACCTTTCAGCAGCATCTCATAGCGTTTCTCCTCCAGGACATTACGTTTGAAACTGACACTTACACGTTCCAGCAGACCTGACAAAGTACCGTCTTCACCGGCATTCAGTTCTGCAGCGGAATCGTCATCGTGCGACATGCGTTCTCTGCGCACCATGATGTCAATCGTTTCCTGTGTCCATGGATTCGTGAACATTACAGTCTTTTTTCTTTCTTCTGTAATGCTGAACAGTGAACAACCCACATCGGCCTTACCGGAAACCAGTGCAGGAATGATTCCAGGAAAACTTAGAGCCATAAACTCTACGCGCATGTGTTTTTCCATTGCGAAACGCACCATCAGTTCCGGTTCAATTCCCACAATGTCACCATTACGTATCATGTCATGAGGCGGCTGATCGGGTGAAACGGCAACTGTAATAACTCCCGCGTAACAGTCTTCCGGATCGGGCTGCGGCATGGGATGTCTGTCAGGATCCTGACACCACCCATCCATCATCTCATTGAATTCCTCCGTATCCAAAAACCTGTCAAAAAAATCATTGATCTGGGCGGCAAGTTCAGCATTTCGCTTATCCAATGCGAAACCTACATCGGTTCGTGTTGATTCAATTGAGAAATGCGACAGTTCCGGATACGAGTTCTGCTGTGTCATCCACACCAGAGACGATGTGGCACCGGCATCAGCCTTGCCCGACATAACCATCAATGGAATGTCTGTCGCATAGTCCACATATTTGATTTCGGAGTCCTTATAGGCCTCGGTAAAGTACAGATCGCTGACAGAGCCGACCTGTGCGCACAGAACCTGCCCGTGCAAATCTTCAGGTCCGTTCAGATATCTGATACCGTTCTGCTCATGCCGGCAACTGCTCAAAGACAAGCCCAAAGCCAATGACAGCAAAGACAATGTTTCAAATTTCATAAACAGGCAATTATCTGGAACATTTTCAAGTAACAAAGGTAAGACTTTTTAATATCTTTGCATCAGAACTAATCAATTGCTTTATGAAAAAAATACTTGTTACCGGCGGAAGCGGATATATAGGCTCGCACACAGTAGTTGAACTTCAGAATGCGGGATATGAGCCGATAATAATTGACAAACTGTCAAATTCCACAGAGGCTGTGGTCGACAGAATAGAAAGAATCAGCGGAAAACGTCCCGCCTTTGAAAAGGTTGACTGCTGCGATCTGGAAGCTACCGAAGCTGTTTTCAAGAAATACGGCGACATTGAAGCGATCATTCATTTTGCGGCATACAAGGCTGTGGGTGAAAGCTGTTCCATTCCTCTGGACTATTACCGCAACAACCTTGTTTCGTTAATCAACCTGCTTACCCTTATGCCGAAGTACGGAGTGAAGGGCATTGTATTCTCATCGTCATGCACGGTTTACGGTCAGCCTGAAATTGTACCCGTAAACGAAAAATCGCCAATCGTACCGGCCAATTGCCCGTATGGCAACACCAAGCAGATATGTGAGGAAATAATACGCGATACAATAGCATCCGGCAGTCCTATAAAGAGCATTCTGCTGCGCTATTTCAATCCGATAGGCGCACACCCTTCATCACTCATTGGAGAACTGCCCAATGGAGTGCCATTGAATCTGGTACCGTACATCACCCAGACCGCCATAGGCATACGCAAGGAACTGAGCGTGTTCGGCGACGACTACAACACGCGCGACGGTTCATGCATACGCGACTACATTGACGTGGTCGATCTGGCCAAGGCCCATGTACTGGCCATTGGCAGAATGCTTGACAAAGAAACCGAAAAGGTCGAAGTCTTCAACCTTGGCACCGGCAACGGCACCACCGTGCTTGAACTTGTGAAAGGATTTGAAGAAGCTACCGGAGTTAAACTGAACTACAGAATTGTGGGACGCCGCGCCGGCGATGTGGAACAGGTCTATGCCGACTGCACCAAAGCCAACGAAGTTCTTGGATGGAAAGCTGAAACACCATTGTCAGAGACTCTGCTGAACGCCTGGAAATGGCAGTTGAAACTGCGTGACGAAGGCATAATGTAATGTCACACCTTCATGGCACGGGCAATCTCGCGTTTGTCTTCGTTCTCTCTGATTGACTGACGCTTGTCAAATTCGTGCTTGCCCTTTGCCAAGGCCACCACAAGTTTTGCCAACCCCTTTTCGTTGATGAACAGCCTTGTAGGCACAATGGTGAAGCCGGGGTTTTTGGTTTCCTGTTGCAGTTTGCGCAGTTCTTTAGCCGTGAGCAGCAACTTGCGGTCACGCTTTGCCACATGGTTGTTGTACGAACCGTAGAAATACTGGGCAACGTGCATGTTCTTCACCCAAAGTTCGCCACCTATGAATGTGCAGAACGAATCAACAAGGCTTGCTTTTGACTGGCGTATGGATTTTATCTCGGTACCGGTAAGAACCAGTCCCGCAGTATAAGTGTCAACAAGTTCGTAATCGAAACTTGCCTTCTTGTTCTTTATGTTGACGCCGGAAGCGCCATTACCTTTCGATGACATTAGCAGACATTATCAGAAATCAAATTTGACCGGCACGGACTTGGAGTAGTCAAATCCAGGATATACCCGCATATCGGTTTCATTGTATTTTGTCCTCATTGAGTCAGGGGTCATGACGGTGAACGTAAAACTGTTGCGATGCATACCTTCAAGTCCGGATATGACAGAAGAGCGTATCTCCTGATTTGAGGCATCGGCACTTGTTTCACGGATTGATGAAATGTCAAAGCAGAGAATGGCCTGCGAAGCTTTCTTTATTCCCATATCACTTTCAGGAATCTTTGAGTACAGTCTGGAGAACAGTGTGTCATGCCTGAATCCCACAAGATCAAGATAGAATTCGGCAGTACTGCCTGACGGAGCATAATATACGGGAGCGATATTGACAATATGTCCGGTTGACCATATTTCAGGGTATTCAACGTTGGCCATTGTCAACTTACGCATTGAATAGAACCAGTCAAGCGTGTTGTCCGGCCTCTTGGTTTCAAATTTCCTCACATCAATTTTCTTGAGCGATGAAACTGTTATATTGGCATTGTACATTGTTTCAACCGCATTGAAATCCATTATGGCAATTACGCGGTCACTGTCCTTCACTCCAAACGCATCCATATCGTTCTTCGACCTGAAGTTGTCAAGGGCGTATACCTGTGCCACTTTGTCACCGTCATCATAAATGGAATCGAACAGAATAGAAACCGTACCATACGATTTGTTGTATCTGACGGTTCCTATACGGAAAAGCTGCTCGTAATACGTTGATGGTTCCAACGGATCGCAGGAAACGACAGTTGCTGCGGCAGCAATTGTCAACAGAATGCATAATGATTTGTTCAAAGCTTTCATAATTGCATTTATTTTGTGGCAAAGATAAGCAGAAAAAGCGGGAAAAAAGAGTAACTTTGCATGCTGAAACTGACGATTCGGTTTTTTATATAATATTTCACTAATGATTTACTCAAAAGAAGTAGAAAACATGTGCGTGGTTCAGAAAGGACCGAAGCACGGACCCGCTCCAATTCCGGAAGAGGGCAAGTGGATCAAGGCCAAGGAGATCAAGGACATCTCTGGCATGACTCACGGTATTGGCTGGTGTGCACCTCAGCAGGGTGCCTGCAAGCTGTCACTCAACATCAAGAACGGCATCATCGAAGAAGCTCTCGTAGAGACCATCGGATGCTCAGGCATGACCCATTCAGCAGCTATGGCAGCTGAAATCCTGCAGGGCAAGACTCTGCTCGAGGCTCTCAACACCGACCTTGTATGTGACGCCATCAACACCGCAATGCGCGAACTCTTCCTGCAGGTTGTTTACGGCCGCACACAGAGCGCTTTCTCAGAAGGCGGTCTGGTTATCGGCGCAGGTCTGGAAGACCTCGGCAAGGGACTCCGCTCACAGGTTGGTACCATGTACGGCACCAAGGCCAAGGGCGTACGTTACCTTGAAATGGCCGAAGGTTATGTAAACCGCATTGCCCTTGACAAGGACGATCAGGTTTGCGGCTATGAGTTTGTCAACCTTGGCAAGTTCATGGATGAGATCAAGAAGGGTACCGATGCCAACGAAGCTCTGAAGAAGGTTACATCGACCTACGGACGCTTCTCAAAGGAGAACGGTGCTGTCAAGTACATTGACCCACGTAAAGAATAAGGAGATACGACTATGATTAGAGAAGTTAAGTTCGAATCACAGGACCGCCGCATCAAGCAGGTCCTCGCTGCTCTCAACGAGCATGGAATCTCCTCAATTGAAGAGGCTAACCAGATTTGCGAAAGCTACGGCATCGATCCTTACAAGGCTTGTGAGGAAACCCAGCCTATCTGCTTTGAAAACGCAAAGTGGGCTTACGTATGCGGTTGCGCCATCGCACTGAAGGAAGGTGAAAAGACCGGTGACAAGAG
>JAKSIQ010000054.1 GCA_024398755.1 Bacteroidaceae bacterium
CTCGCCCATCTGCCGAGTCACACGCAGGTTCGGGCGTATTTCCTCGCTGTGACTCACCCATCTGCCGAGTCACGCCAAGGAAGGGGCGCTGTGACTCGCCCATCTGCCGAGTCACGCCAGGGAAGGGTCGCTGTGACTCGCCCATCTGCCGAGTCACGCCAGGGAAAAGGGGCAGGGAAAAGGGGCAGGCGGCGGGAATTGAGATGGAAAGCATACATCTATTATAAAATTGTATTACCTTTGCACCATGTTAGGTTAATTAGGCTGACAGGCCGATAATAACGAATAAAAGACAAGAATGAGAAATCGAATCAAAACAGTAGCATTTCTGGGGGCAATCCTTATGGCGATGCCTATGTTCAATTCATGTACCACAGCTGAGAAAATCGTATATCTGAAGAACATTGACGAAGTCCAGCTGCAGCAGCTCACATCCCAGTACGAGGCCCGCATCAAGAAGGATGACCTTCTCAGCATCATCGTATCGGGCCCGGACAAGCAGGTTGTCATGCCTTACAACCTTACGCTGAACGACATGACAAACGGCGGCGGCTCATATAACCCTGAACAGTCAACGCTCAGCTATCTGGTCGATAGCAACGGCGAAATCAATTTCCCCATATTGGGCAAAATCAAGGTCGAGGGCATGACCCGTTCCGATCTGGTCCGATACCTGACCGCTGAAATCAGCAAGGATGTCAAGGATCCGATAGTGTACGTATCGTTCAAGAATTACAAAATCACCGTGTTGGGCGAGGTCAAGGCCCCAGGCACATACATCATGGATTCGGAGCGCATCAGCATATTCCAGGTACTTGGCCGCGCGGGCGACCTTCTGCTTACCGCCGACCGCAAGGATATGATACTGATACGCGAGGTCGATGGCACCCCCGTCTATCATAAAATCGATTTGCGCGATGCGGAAATTCTGAACTCCGACTATTATTATATGCAGCAGAACGATGTATTGTACGTGCGTCCGTCGGCTCAGCGTGTAGCGGCAGCCACCACGGCCACAGGCGTATGGGGCACAATATTCAGTTCAATAACAACTATGATATCGGTAATTTCGCTGATCATTGCTATAGGCTGACAGCAGTAAAGAAAAAAAAACAGCAAAGCAGAAAAGCAAAATCAGTAGCGAAAGTAAAGCAAAATCAATAGCGAAGTCAATAGCAAAATCAGTAGCGAAAGTAACAGCGAAGTCAGTAGCGAAAGTAAAGCGAAGTCAGCAGCAACAGCCGCGCGACGGTGGCATTGAAAAACAAGAAGAAACTATGGAAGAAAACAAATACATTGCAAAACGGCAGGACGGTCAGCAGGACGAATCAATCAACTTCGGCGAACTCTTCTCATTCATCTGGGGACTTCGCCTCTGGATTGCAATCTTCGGCTTTGTGGCCCTTGTCATAGCCTACATCTATGTCAAGTCGCAGACCCCCATCTACGAACGCAAGTCGCAGATAATGCTGGTCGATGAAAGATCGGGCGGATCGAACGAAATGACCCTGCTCAAAGAAGTCACCGGCTTCCAGCAGAGCACTCCCATTGACAACGAAGTCTTCATACTGCGCAGTCCCAGTCTCATGACCAAAGTGGTCAGCGAACTGAATCTGAACTACCGCTACTATTCGTACTCCGTGCCGCATGACATGTTCAAGTCAAAGCTGGCAAAGAAGCTGCTGGGCGTACGTGAAAGCCAGTACTACAACAACGAACCCTTTGAACTTGTGCTGGACTTCGACCCGCTCTATCCCGAGAGCGCCCTGCCGGGTTCCATATCGTTCGAATTCCGCGTCCTTGACAACGGCCAATACTCCATAACCGAATTCTACGAGAACAAAACCAAAAAAGAGCGTGTTGACAAGACGTTGACATCGGCCCAGAAGAAAGTAGGCTTCGGCAGCCCCGTGATACGCAGCGGCTACACCCTGAAGATAGTCAGAAAAGACAACGCCGATACCGAAATGCTTCCCGGCAACAAGTACCGCGTCACCTGGAGAAAGCCGTACTCCGAAGGAACAGCCCTCTCCAAGAACCTGACCGTGGCCGTCGAGGCTGGCGTCCAGGGCAAGCAGTTCAAGACCAACGTGGTCACCATGACCATGAAGGACTCAAAGATAGCCCGGGCCGATGACATACTGAACATGCTCACCGTCAAGTACATGGAAGAGGCCCGCGCCTTCAAGAACAAGTCGGTCATATCGACCATAGAATTCATTGACAAGCGTCTTGAAGACATAAGCGGCGAACTGGGCCACGTGGAATCAACCTACCGCAACTACCAGCGCAGCAACACGCTGGTCAACATAGAGGCACAGTCGCAGCTCACCCTTACATCCGACATGGAATACGAGAACCAGCTTACCGAAATACGCCTTCAGCAGCAGATTCTCTCCATGATCAAGGAAGACCTCAACAGCATGGACAAGGGCGTATTCGAAGTCATACCGTCGAACATAGGCCTGACCGATGCCGGACTGAACCAGGTAATCAGCAACTACAACACTCTGGTGGCCGAAAGAAACCGTCTGGTAGCCAATTCGTCTGAAAGCAACCCGCGTGTGCGCAACGTCGATCTTCAGCTTGCCGACGGACGCAACAGCATAGTCATGTCAATAGACAACCTTGACAAGGTATATTCCATACGTGCCCAGGAAATCAGAAAGGTGCTGAACCAGTCCAAGTCAAAGATGTCCAACATACCTACACAGCAGTATGACCTGGCGCAGATAGAACGCAAGCAGCAAGTCATCGAGCCTCTGTACCTGCTTCTGCAGCAGAAACGCGAAGAGGCCCAGATTTCCATGTACGCCGTGTCAGAGAACGTACGTGTCATAGAGGCCGCTTACGGCAGCAGACAGCCCATATCGCCCAAGAGCATGCAGATATACCTGCTGGCGCTTATTCTGGGATGCTGCCTGCCTCCGCTGTCTGTCTATCTGAAAGCATTCCTGCGTACCACCATACAGACCAAAGAAGATATAGAGCGCAGGCTCAATGTGCCCATTCTTGCCACACTTCCAAAAAGCGAGACTCCGCGTGAACTCATCTCGAGCCATTCGCGTGACGTCAAGAGCGAATCGTTCCGCATGCTGCGCTCCAACCTGAAGTTCCTGAACGGCAAGGTAATACAGATATCGTCGTCAACCCCGGGCGAAGGAAAGTCGTTCGTTGCCGCCAACCTTGCCCTGTCATTGTCGCACATGGGCAGCAAGGTGCTTCTGGTAGGTCTTGACCTCAGAAAGCCGGCCTTGCAGACATATCTGCCCGAACTGCAGATGCAGCGTGACAAGTCGGTTGTCTCATACCTTATAGGCAAGTGCGAAGACCCGTCACAGACCATTGCAGACGGCAAGTCACAGTACGGCATTGACGTTGCCTTCTCTGGCATGGTGCCGCCCAATCCTACCGAACTTCTGTCGTCCGACAAGGTGGGCGTACTGCTTGACCATTACCGCAGCCAGTACGACTATGTGATAGTTGACAGCGCACCTATGATGCCTGTATCGGACTCAGTGCTTCTGAACCGTTATGTTGACATTACCCTGTATGTTCTGCGCAGCGAGGTTACAGCCGTCAAGATGCTTGACGAAATAGCCCGACTGTTTGCCGAACGTGACATCAAGTCGCCGAATCTGGTGCTGAACGGTGTCAATCTTGAATCGAACCGTCTGCGCTACGGCTACGGCTATGGAACCTATGGCTACGGCAAGGGTTACGGTTACGGCTACGGCAAGGGCTACGGTTACGGCTACGGTTACGGCTATGGTTACGGCTATGGCGCCGACCAGGAAAAGAAGAACAGAGGCCACCTTCACAGTGCAATCTCCGGCCTCAATTCAAGGAAGAAAAAAACTGACAAATCGGGCACACAGGAACAGTAACGTGCCACACATCAGGCAATGTTCAGACTCTTCAAGCCCAAAACCGAACGCTTTGACCGGCTGGGTATCACCACAGACTGGCATTGCCACCTTCTGCCCGGTGTCGATGACGGTGTAAGCCACATAGAGCATTCGGCACGCATACTGGAGTCCATGCGCAGTGCCGGCATAACCACAGTGGTCCATACCCCGCACTTCAACACTGAGATTTTTCCTGACAATACCGAAGCCGGCATCAGCGATGCCTTTGCCCGCTACCGCGACGCTCTTCCGCCCGCTGTGCTCAATGGCATGAACCTGCGTCTGGCAGGCGAATACATGGTGACCAACGGCTTTGAACAGCGCAACATGCAGGAACTGCTGCAGATTGAACCCGGCAAGGTGCTTGTTGAAATGTCGTACATGTACCCCAGCCGCACCATCGAAGATACCGTCTTCAACATCAGAATGGCCGGACTTACCCCCGTCATTGCACATCCGGAACGATACCTGTACTGGGCCGACCGACTTGAACATTTTGACCGCCTTCACGAAATGGGAGCCCTTTTCCAGCTGAACCTGCTGTCTCTGCAGGGCTGCTACGGACCGGCATCGGTCCACATCATGGAGTACCTGCTCAAGAACGGATTGTACAGTTACGTAGGGACCGATACCCACACGGAGCAGCATTTCAAACACATTGCCGGCCTTGAATTCAAGGCATCGTACCTGCCGCTGCTCAAACCGTTGTGCAGATAGGCCTGGTTCCTTTCAATCCATGTGTTAAATTTTTTTATCTTTTTCTTGCACGCGCGCGCATAATTATTTATATTTGACGCTATTGTAGCAGGAAACTGTTGCATTTTTACGTAACAATTTAACAAAAACACGTTACCCATTGGTTTAATTTGCACTATATCAGTGCATTACAATACCTTTGAGGAGCCAGAGAAATGCACTTATGAAAGAACAGCTTACCCTTAATGAAATTCGCACAGCACTTTCGGCCGCTGACAGCCAGCGGCTTGACCCGGAACTGACCGACAGCCAGCGTCAGGTTTTTGAACAGACAGCCGTCACCCTGCGCGCAGCTGAACGCAGTGCCATACATGACCTGCAGCAGGACATGATAAAGGACTTTGAGGCTCAAACCAAAGAACTGAGTCTTCAGGCCAGACAGATACGCTCAACCGTACGCAGACTGAACGCTGTGGCAAAGGCGGCCGACAAGACCGAAACCGTGGTCAGAGAGTGCGCCCGCGTGCTGCGTGCCATTGCCAGCTACACCATGGTACTGGTGCTGGTGCTGCTTAGCTGGAATTGCGGAACGGTAAGCAAGGCACAGTTGGAAAGCATCAGAAGCCTGGCCACCATGTCAGACAGCCTGGCCAAGGCGCCATCGGCCATGTTCAGCAGCATCGACGAGGTGCGCAGCCAGCGCAATCTTATGTACGTTGCCAGTCTGCAGGGGGTCGATGCCCGCATAGACGAACTGAACAGCATAGCCAGATACGCGCACAATTCCGGCAATATGGCCGACCGATGCACCGTCTATGCCAAGGTGCTGGCCAGCTACATGAACGCGCTGAAGTCTCTGGCGCTGCCCGAACGCTACAGCCAGTACGGCACCGAACTGCGTGGGCTGGGGCGTAACGTAGATTCACTGCTTGTTGCCTGGAACACGCTGGAATGGGGTGACCAGGTTCAGAACACCGATCTGGGCAAGCAGATAGGCAAGACCGGCGGCTACATGGCCGAAGAAACCGCCCGACGCCTGCAGCGCCGTCTGGTCAAAAAGGTTCTGGTACATGGCGACACTCTGGTGTCCACCTGCTGCGATGCCATTATAACCATGCTCAAGACAGACCAGCTGCAACAGCTTATTGACAACGAAGAGCAGGGTCTCGAGGCCAACTACCGCAGCTATCTTCAGTCCATGCAGCTGCGCGGCCAGCAGCCCGACACCGGTTTTGACCGCATATACTTAGAGCAGAAGCTTGCAATAGCCAACGTCAAAGACCTGCGCACCAGGTGCACCAACGCCCTGCGCTCGGTCAAGAACGCACACCACCGCCTGCTCGAGAACATAGACAAGTGCCGCAGCTACGAAGAACTGAGCGCCGAACTGCTTGAACTGGCCGCGCAAGTGGCGGCGGTCGGCGAATACATTGAATGACAACAACCTAAAAAAATGGTAGAATACAACATTAACCTTCAGGGAAAGACAGTGCTTGTAACAGGTGCCGCCGGTTTCATTGGCAGCAATCTGGTAAAGCGTCTGTTAAATGAGTTTCATGGCATACGTGTAGTGGGCCTGGACTCCATTACCGACTATTATGACGTGAACATAAAGCACCAGCGTCTGGACGAAATAGAGAAGCTGGCCGCAGCCAATGCCGGCAATGCCTCGTGGCGCTTTGTCAAGGCCAACCTGGCTGACAAGGCCGCAATCGATGCTCTTTTTGCCGAAGAACATTTCACAGTTGTGGTCAATCTGGCAGCCCAGGCCGGTGTGCGCTATTCAATTACAAATCCCGGATCGTACATAGAAAGCAACCTGATTGGTTTCTACAACATACTTGAGGCATGCCGCAATTTCCCGGTAGAGCATCTGGTCTATGCCAGTTCAAGCAGCGTGTATGGCAGCAACAAGAAGATTCCGTACAGCACCGACGACAAGGTTGACAACCCTGTCAGCCTGTACGCCGCCACCAAAAAGAGCAATGAACTGCTGGCTCATGCCTACAGCAAACTGTACAATATTCCAAGTACAGGTCTGCGCTTCTTTACGGTCTATGGTCCGGCAGGGCGCCCCGATATGGCCTATTTCGGCTTTACAGACAAACTGCGCCAGGGCAAGACCATACAGATTTTCAACTACGGAAACTGCAAGCGCGACTTCACTTTCATTGACGACATTGTTGAAGGCGTGGTCCGCGTCATGCAGCATGCTCCCGAAAAGCAGACCGGCAGCGATGGCCTGCCAGTCCCGCCCTACAAACTTTACAACATAGGCAACAACAGCCCCGAAAACCTGCTGGACTTTGTGCAGATTCTGCAGGAGGAACTGATTGCCGCCCATGTTCTGCCGCAGGACTACGACTTTGAAGCCCACAAGCAGCTGGTAGCCATGCAGCCGGGCGATGTTCCGGTAACCTACGCCGATACCACTCCGTTGGAGCAGGACTTCGGCTTCCGTCCCGCCACCCCGCTGCGCCAGGGCCTGCGTGCATTTGCACAATGGTATGCCAGCTACTATGGCACTATGGAATCTTAAACGAAATTTTATTAAGCAACGATAATGAAAATACTGGTAACTGGTGCCAAGGGGTTTGTAGGTAAGAACCTCTGCGCACAACTGAACAATATCAGATCTGGCAAGGCCAAGTGCTATGGTGACCTTGTGGTGGATGAAGTTTTTGAATACGACCTGGATTCCACTCCGGAGCAGCTTGACGAGTGGTGCCGCCAGTGTGACTTTGTGTTCAATCTGGCAGGCGTGAACCGTCCGCAGAATCAGGATGAGTTCATGAAGGGCAACTTCGGGTTTGCAAGCACTCTGCTCGATACGCTGAAGAAGTACGGCAACAAGTGTCCGGTTATGCTCAGTTCGTCACAGCAGGCATCGCTTACGGGGCGTTTCGGAAATTCGGAGTACGGGCGCAGTAAGAAGGCTGGTGAAGACCTGTTCCTGGAATATGAGCGGGAGACTGGTGCCAGAGTTCTTGTTTACCGCTTCCCGAACCTGTACGGAAAGTGGTGCCGGCCCAACTACAATTCGGCTGTTGCCACGTTCTGCAATAACATTGCTAATGATCTGCCTATTCAGGTCAATGATCCTTCGGTTGAACTGGAACTGCTCTACATTGATGATTTGGTTGAAGAGATGATTTGTGCGTTGAAGGGGGAGGAGCATCGGTGCGAGTTTGACGGCTTGGAGGTAATACCCTCTGAACCTTCGCTGCGCTCATCCCTCCCACTGCCTGACGGCAGCGGGCCCCTCCCGTTCACGAAGCCACGGGCGGCTACGGGTTCCGAGGGTATTACCTCCAAGCCCCTGGTGGGGCGGTATTGCTACTGCCCGGTGACTCACAAAGCGACGCTCGGGCGGATTGTGGAGCTGCTGCATCAGTTTGCTGAGATGCCTAAGACGCTGACCATTCCGGAGATTCCGGCTGACAGCTTTGCGAAGCGGCTGTACAGCACATTCCTCAGCTATCTGCCTAAGGAGAAGGCTATTTTTGATTTGAAGATGAACGTTGACCAGCGCGGATCGTTCACAGAACTGGTCCACACACTGAATTGCGGGCAGGTCAGCATCAACATAAGCAAGCCGGGCATAACCAAGGGCGAGCACTGGCATCATACCAAGTGGGAACAGTTCATCGTGGTAAGCGGTCACGGACTTATACAGCTGCGCAACGAAAATGACCCCGATGCGCCAGTCCTGAATTACGAAGTCAGCGGTGACAGAATCCAGAGCGTAATCATGCTGCCCGGCTATACGCATAACATAATAAATCTGTCAGACACACAGGATCTGGTTACAGTCATGTACTGCAATGAGATATTCAATCCTGAGCGTCCGGACACATATTTCGACAAAGTGGTAAAAGATTAAAACCTCATATTAGGAATGGAACAGAAAACTCCAAAATTCGATTATTCCGATGTCAAATGGCAGGAGAACGGAAAACTGAAACTGTGTATAATTGTAGGTACACGCCCCGAGATTATACGTCTGGCCGCTGTCATCAACAAGTGCCGCAAGTATTTTGATGTCATACTGGCTCATACCGGTCAGAACTATGACTACAATCTGAACGGCGTTTTCTTCAAGGATCTGAAACTGAAAGACCCTGAAGTCTATATGGATGCCGTGGGTGATGACCTTGGCGCCACCTGCGGCAATATAATCAATTGCTCATACAAGCTGTTCAATCAGACCAAGCCGGATGCAGTGCTTGTGTTGGGCGACACCAATAGCTGCCTGTCAGTAATCGGAGCAAAGCGTCTGCACATTCCAATCTTCCACATGGAGGCCGGCAACCGCTGCAAGGACGAGTGCCTGCCAGAGGAGACAAACCGCCGTATTGTGGATATAATCAGCGATGTGAATATGGCATATAGCGAGCATGCACGCCGTTACTTGGCAGAGTGCGGACTTCCACGCGAACGTACGTACGTGACCGGTTCACCTATGGCCGAGGTGCTTCAGGAGAATCTTGCAGACATCGAGGCGAGCGATGTGCACAAGCGTCTTGGTCTGGAAAAGGGCAAGTACATTCTGCTCAGCGCACACCGTGAGGAGAACATTGATACGGAGAAGAACTTCACCAGTCTGTTTACGGCCATCAACCGTATGGCGGAGAAGTACGACATGCCGATACTCTACAGCTGCCACCCGCGTTCACGTAACCGCTTGGCGGCATCGGGATTCCAGCTTGACAGGCGTGTCATCCAGCACGATCCTTTAGGATTCCACGACTACAACTGCCTTCAGATGAACGCATTCTGCGTGGTGTCCGATTCAGGTACTCTGCCAGAGGAATCATCGTTCTTTACCAGTGTGGGTCATCCGTTTGCAGCAGTGTGCATACGTACCTCGACTGAGCGTCCGGAGGCTTTGGACAAGGGCTGTTTCGTGCTTTCCGGCATTGACGAGAAGGGTCTGCTGCAGTCGGTTGACCTGGCAGTGCAGATGAACCGCGACGGCAACTACGGCATTCCGGTTCCGAACTACACGGACAGCATCAGTACCAAGGTGGTAAAGATTATCCAGTCATACGTTGGCGTGGTCAACAAGATGGTATGGCGCAAATTTTAAGTAGAAAGTAAAGAATAAAACATAATAGTTATGAGCATTTTCAAAGACAAAGTCCTGATGATTACCGGTGGTACCGGAAGTTTTGGCAACGCAGTTCTGAACCGTTTCCTCCGTACCGACATAGGTGAAATCCGCATCTTCTCACGCGATGAGAAAAAGCAGGACGACATGCGCCACGAATATCAGGCCCGCATGCCAGAGGTAGCAAACAAAATAAAGTTCTACATAGGTGACGTACGCAGCAAGTCAACCTTGAAGACCGCCATGCGTGGAGTGGATTACATTTTCCATGCAGCAGCCCTGAAGCAGGTTCCAAGCTGCGAATTCTTCCCCATGGAGGCAGTAAAGAC
>JAKSIQ010000055.1 GCA_024398755.1 Bacteroidaceae bacterium
ATACCGAACTCTTTACCAATAAGCTTTTAATGTTAAACCGTCCAACTTTTGGGGGGCGCATCAGCCCGGAGAAAGTGAAGAAATGAAGCTTTCAATCAAGGCGAAAGATTTGTGCGGGAAATTTTCTCATAATCTGTTAGGTTGTTTTATAGTTTCACGAAAAAAAATGTAATTTTGTGCTCTAAAAGTCCAAAGGCAATGATTGTTACATTTGCCATTTGGACACCGCAATTTTTACATTAAATCTATGAAAAGTTACACAAAAAACCTGTTCAGATTCACGCGGGCAGTATGCTGCGGACTGCTGCTCTTCTCCTCAATTCTTGGAAATAAGGCTTGGGCCATTGTTGAAGTCAATCCGGAAGATGTTATTGTAGAACCAATGATCACTACTCATTGGTACCAGATGGACCCATATTGGGATTTGGTTCCCCGCTATGAAGATACCGGCCTGCAGCATTATTCAGGATGTCTGGCTCCGGCAGTAGCAAGCGTAATGCGTTTTTGGGAATGGCCAGTTCAAGGCCGTGGCGTGCACACCAATGCACAGTACCCTAAGCAGACCGTTGATTTCACCAAGACTGTCTACGATTGGAAAAATATGATCGATGATTACGATGATGGAGAATATACACAGGAACAGGGTAATGCCGTGGCTGAACTGATTCGCGATATCAATGCGGCAACAAACTCCTCTTACGGCCATTATACTGCATCGGAACTGGAGATGCTGCCACGCGCACTTATTGGCAATTTCGGCTATAAGACAACGGTGCGCCTTGTTGAAAGAGAAAACTACCAGGGTGATTGGAATGCCTTGATACGTGCTGAGCTGGATGCCGGACGTCCTGTGTTGTTTTATTCGCCTGGTCTGGGCGAAGCCAGCCATTGTTTCATTATAGACGGCTATGCAAAAGACAACCATTTCCACATCAATTTTGTATGGGCAGGATCAGACGATGGCTATTACACATTGGACGACATTGATACTGGAGGCGATTACGTGTACAATGAAAATCAGGTGGCAGTAGTCGGCATTGAGCCCGAACGTAGCGGCACCTTTTCCGATCATTGCCTGGCTTTTGCGCCTTTGAATGACAAACAGGCAACAGTAACCGCTTATGTTAACTCTGACGACAGCGAAATGCCTGCCACAATTACAATTCCTCAGAGTGTTACCATTGGTGGTAAGGAATATCAGGTAACCGAGATTGGCTATGGTGCTCTTTTCCGTGGAACCCAGACTACAGTTGAGCTGCCATCCACTGTCGAACGAATCCATCGTTCTGCTTTCTCGTATTGCAAGTCCATGAAGAGTGTAAATATACCGGATGCAGTCAAGTTGATTGGCATGAATGCATTCTACCAGTGTTCGAATCTGCTGAATCTTGTAATCAACAATTCCGTTGAGGAAATTGGTGATGGAGCTTTCTTTGCCTGTTCAAAGATCAAGGACGTTACTCTGCCGGCTACACTCAATAAGATAGGTAAGCAGGTGTTCGCAGCGTGCGGACGATGCAAGAATATCCAGGTTGATGCCGCCAATCAAAAATACTGCAGTGTTGACGGCGTAGTGTACAGCAAGGACAAGAAATCGTTATGGATTATGCCAACCAGCAGTACCGAACTGACCATATTGGAGGGAACCGAGAGAATTGAGGAGTATGCCTGTGCAAACTCAGCACTTCAGGCAGTTCATATCCCAGCATCAGTGAACTATATCGGAAGCAACGCATTCTCTGGGGATGACATGATGACTGACCTCTACGATGATGCGCTCAAGCCACAGGAGATTGATGAAAGCGTGCTGCCAAATTACCATATCGCCCTTCATGTGCCTGAAAGTGCCGAGAATGCGTACGACCTGGCAGAATACTGGAAGTATCTTGTTGTTGCCGGACACGCTCCAAAGACGCTGCGATATACTCCTATCAATGATTCTGAAGCGAAGGTGACAGATATACTCGATCCGTATATGGAGTATGTTGAGATTCCTGCAACATGTGAGATTGATGGCAAGACTTATAAGGTAACTGAAATTTCAGACGGGGCGCTTACAGGTTTTGCACCAATGAAGGAACTCGTTGTGGGCGATGAGGTTACTTATATCGGCGTTGAAGCTTTTGCCAACAGCGGTGTTGAAAAAGTGAGCCTTGGTGAAAAGGTGGAGATTATCGCAGACAGGGCTTTCGCATGGTGTTCTAGTCTGAAGAGTATTGTGATTCCTGACGCTGTGAAAAGTTTAGGAAGTGGGGCATTTAGAGATTGCATGAGCCTTGCAGATGTAAGCATTGGTAATGGGGTTGAAACGATTGGAGATGATGCTTTCATTTATTGTCAAAGCCTGACGAACCTGACCTTAGGCAATTCGCTGCAGGAAATAGGAAACTCAGCTTTCTCTCATTATGATGCTTACCCTTTAAAGACATTGGTGATTCCAAATTCTGTCAAAAGAATCGGTCGGAATGCTTTCTTTGGTAGCGCTAACGTTGAATCATTGACTCTGGGCTCAGGTATTGAGGAGATTGGAACATATGCTTTCTCATTTTACGACTTCAGCAATCTCAAAGATGTATATAACCTGTCTGCAGTCCCGCTTGTGACAACAGAAGATATATTCTTCCATACCCAGGCAACTCTGCATGTACCTGCCGGAACCAAGAATCTCTATGAGGTGGCAGATGTCTGGAAAAACTTCCAGGTGATTGTCGATGACCAGCCTACTGGAATCAATCAGTTGTTCTACCACGACAAGAAAACCGATAAGATATTCCAGAATGGTGAGTTGCTGATACGCAAGAACAGCGTACTTTACAACCTAAATGGAACACGAGTATTTATCAACGAATAAAAATTAATTAATCTATATGTACATTATGAAAAAGTTTTATTTCCCCCTTATGATGACAGTATTGCTGTCGGGCTTGATGACTTCGTGCAATAACGATGAACCGATGTCTGAACCGGGCTCAGGTGATGCAAGCGAGATGCTTGCCAAGTTAAATGCTCTTCTCGTATTCGACGAAGATGGCGAGTTGTGCGAACTGGTCGATCCATATACCGGTAACTATTGTATTGCTGCCGATGACCAGAAGCAGGCCGATGAACTGGTGAACAAGTATTCGTTGGGTGCTGAAAAAATGGAGGGCCAGAAGTTGGTGTTGCCAGAGAACCTTGGAACTATTACAGTGAAGAGCAACAAGGCACAAGGCCACTTCTACGACATTGAATATGATGTCAAGAGCATAGGAACCGAACCATTTGTGCTGGAGGTCGTAGCCGAACAGTTTGTTAACGATGAAAACATGATGCCTCTGGCTCCAGCTGACGACGCATATGTATATCATTGCATGCACAAAGACTGCGACTATGTGCTCAATGTCAAGGCATCTGACAAGGAAACACTCCTTTCAATAGCCCAAAGCATTAAGGAGATTGTATGCCCGCGTTGCGAAACAAAGGGTTCACTTTGTGGCCATGATCCTGAAACTCACGCAGCCCACGGTAATTTCAAGGGTACTTCAAACTATAAGAAGTGTTCAAACAAAGACAAAATGTAATGAGTAGATTCAAGATCCTATCATTAGTTACTGTGCTTGCCCTTACAGTGGCAGGCTGCAGCGAGGGTGAAGATGTAGATGTTGCCACCTATCAGCTACAGTATAGCGAGTTGGCAAAAGGCGAGGCTGCCGTTTCAGGTATCGTCGTCAATGGAAACGCTCTATTTGATGTGGTTATCCCAGAAATGACAACCATAGATGGGGTGATATGCAAGGTGACTGCCATCGCAGATAGTGCCTTTAAGGATTGCGCTGCCATAAAATCACTTGTAATACCGAACAGCGTTACCCAATTGAAACCGTTTGCGGTGAGTCTCTGCTCCAATTTGGTGGAGCTCCATGTTGGTAGCGGTATCACCAAGTTGGGCGAATACGCACTGTCATACAACGATAAGCTGGAGACAATCACCTTTGCAAGTCCTCTGGAAAGTATTGGAACAAGGGCCATGTCGGGCTGTGGTTCACTCCGTTCGTTCCCTTTTGAGGAAGGACTTGTGAAAATTGGCGAAAAGGCCTTCTATGGCAATAAAAATCTCAGACTGGTTGAACTGCCTTCCACCGTTACCCAGATTGAGGAAGAGGCGTTTGCATTTTGTACAAACTTGCTCAAGATTTCGCTGAATGAAAACCTGAAACAGGTAGATCCAAGCGCGTTCAGCTACAACAGCAATTTGAAGGAGATCAAATGCCTGATGACAGAACCATTTGAGATTACCCAGGAATCATTCTACAGAAACGACACAACAGCAGAACTGCATGTTCGTGCCGCCAGCAAGGAGGCTTATGAGAAAGCCCCGTTCTGGAAGAATTTCACAATCATAGCTGATCTGTAACAGATGCATTTCAAGTCAGTCTTTTTACTTCCAGCAATCGCAATCATGCTTCTCTCTGCTTGTAATAATGAGGAGTATAATACGGTGGAAACACAAGGACGTCAGGTCGTGGTGTTCTTTTCGCCAGGTGGATTGGGCGACCAGGGTTACAACGACCAGATTATGCGCGGTGTGCAGCGTGTTCACATGCATTACCCTGATGCAAGCTTCATGTTCTATTCGCCATCGGAACTCGACCAGGCGAAATCAATGTATGAATTCATGAAGGAAATTTCGCCCAATGTGCCAACTCTCATACTGATGGCATCGAACGAATTTGCCGACATAGCCATACAGATGCATGCCGATATGCCTGACCATCATGAAATACTGCTGTTTGAATGTGCCGAACAGCCCAGGTTTGAGGGTCTTGACCGCATTCATGTATTTGACATTGACATGTATGGCGCATCGTACCTGGCAGGAGTGACGGCGGCAGCAGCAACACAGGACAGCGTGCTGGTGTGGCTCTCCAATCCGCGTGATGATGTCATAGCCCGCGCTGCCAGCGGATTCACGGCCGGCTACAAGTCGGTCCTTGACCGCGAACCTGCAGTCAGGTATTTCTGGGAGGACTGGCATGGATACATGATGAGCGAACAGGCATATGAACAGATGGCTAGTGTGGCTCCGCGCTACGGATATATATTTCCGGTTGCCGGTGGAACCAACATGGGCATATACCGCTACCTCAGGGAGAATCCCGATGGACCGCTGGTTGCCGGAATGGATGTTGACCAGAGCATATACAGCACGCGCGTTTCGGGCAGTGTCATAAAGAGAATTGACGTTCTGCTTGAAGACTTGATTGGCGGCTGGATTAACGGTGAGGAAATTCCTCAGCACCGGACTTGTGGCCTGAATGACGGCTATTCTGACTGGCAGCTTGCAGACAAATATTTGGAACAGTTCGGAAAAATAGTTGAGTCTCACAGGAGTGAGGCTATTGACGAGGAACTGAAACATAGACAGAACTGATTCAAAATAAAATTGCTACAATGAAAAGACTTCTCAATATAGCACTTACGGCAATCATGATGGCCATGTGGGCATCGTGCAACAACAGTGCCGATAGTCCGCAGGGTAATCAGCCTCAGGTAGACTGTAAGGTGGCTGTTGTGCTGCCCATGCAGGATGGCTTGGACGGGCATTGGCATCAGCTTCTGGAGATGTGTTCGCGTAATCTGAAAAACGCGATGGCAGAATCAGAAGTCAGTGTAAATGTGCAGTTTGAGTGGTTCGATGAATTCGATGATGACCTTGAAGGCATAGCGGCAACCCTGGCTGGACGGACTGACTTGAAGGCTGTGATAGGAGGACTCTATTCTGGCGATGCCAAAATTCTGGCCGATGCCCTGAGCAAGAAGAACATACCATTGTTTACCATGGCCACAACCGAACAGCTGGTGCGCGGCTATTCCAGCTGGGGCAATCTGTGGGCCATGACTGAAACCGACATTACCCAGTGTGAAGTACTCCTTTCAAAGGCCATGCAGCACGGGGCCCAAAGCGTTGCCCTGATTGCCCGTGACAATAATCTGTACGGACAGACATTTGTTGACTGGTTTGCATTCCAGACCGATGAGCTTGGCGTGAAGAATACCGGCACATTTGTCTATGACGTGGCCCCAGGTTCTGCAGAATCTCTTGAAAATGCGGCTCTCCAGGCGTTCCTTTCAGGCGCAGACTATCTGATATGCGCCAATTCTGAAATTGATGAAATGCAGGCGTTGCTGCAGTTCTACAATGCCTGCCGTGCAAAATATGGCGATGATTCAATGCCAAAGCTGCTGTTCAGTGACATTGCCTATGGCGCCGATGTGCTGAGCACGCTTGGTGACTTGTGCGAGGGCATTGAGGGAATATGCTTCGGTGCTGACCCGGAAACCGGTTTTGAGGTATCATACGAAGAGATTTTCGGCATGCAGTCAACCAATGGTGAAGCACAGGCGTACGATGCCTGCATGCTCATAGGCTATGCCACTATGGTTCAGGAACTGTACCGCAATGAAGAACTGAGTTTCCGCGATGCCATGCGCAAGCTGGTTGACGGCCGTGATACCGGGTTTGGCAGCTGGATGATGGAAGACATGACTCAGGTTGTACACAGCCTGAACCAGGGCCAGTGGCCTGACCTGCATGGAGCATCGGGCTCACTTGACTTTGACCGCAAGGTGTATACCAACGTTCAGTCAACGGTATACTACAACTACATGATTTATCAGGGCCGGTACATAATACTGGACTACAATTCTACCGATGGCAGCAAGCGTTCTGATGCCACGCTGGCCGGATGGAACTGGCGCGCAAGCCATATGCAAAAGATTGATTCTGATGGAATTGACGTTTCGTACCCTGACCTGCATGAGCGCTGGGCCCTGCTGGTTGCAACCTCATCGACATGGACAAATTACCGTCATCAGGTTGACGTGCTTTACCTGTACCAAATGCTTAGGAGGGCTGGATATGACGACAGTCACATAGTACTGATAATTGAAGATGACCTGGCTGGCAATGTCAAGAATCCGGAACCAGGCGTGCTCCGCTCGCGTTTTGGAGGCGAAAATGTCTACACCAACGCAACGGTCGATTACAATACATCGCAGATTACTCCGTCAGACCTAAAGGATATTCTGTGCGGCAAGTCATCGGATCGCCTTCCGCATGTGCTGAATGCCGATTCTGATGACAATGTCTTTATTTTCTGGTCAGGGCACGGTGTTCCCGGCTACTTGTGCTGGGGCGACAGCATTGAGGGCTTTTCAACTGCCGATGCGGAACTCATGCTGAGTACTCTTGAGAACGAAGGCTCGTTCAGGAAGTTGCTCTGGATGGTTGAAACCTGCTATTCAGGCAGCGTGGCCAACGTTGTGGAGAATCATGAGCACATGCTCTGCTTTACCGCCGCCAACGCGCAGGAGACATCAAAAACCGATATTTTCAACATGGATCTTGGCGTATGGATGAGCAACCGCTTTACATCGAGCCTGCAGGATTGTGTTGAATCGGACCCCGGTATTTCAATGAGCAATCTCTATTACCGCCTGTTCCAGAACACCGTAGGTTCACATGTATGCGTGTTCGGACAGAACGGATTTGGCAACCTTTACCACGAAAAGATGGCAGAATGGATTGGTGTTAAATAAAATAACTGATTAGATATATCAAGACAAAAAAAGCAGTATTTCAAAGAAGATTTATATATGGCTGTTCTGCTGCGTGCTTACGGCCTTTGCTATTGCTACGGTGGTATCATTCATAATGAATACCGACATTTCGCGTGAAAACACTCACAAGTTGCTTGTTACGAATATTGACGACGTGTGCGGCGATGTTCATGAGACCGACAGCGTGACCATTCTCAATACCACTCTCCGATGGGCCGATTACTTTGACGACTTTGGGTCATTTGAAATGAATCAGGATTTCAAGAGAATGATAAACAACATT
The DNA here is from genome assembly GCA_024398755.1 of Bacteroidaceae bacterium. GTDB lineage: Bacteria > Bacteroidota > Bacteroidia > Bacteroidales > Bacteroidaceae > Colenecus. The sequence goes on from JAKSIQ010000055.1 coordinate 7,883, forward strand.
GCTACCGGCAATGACATTGACGAAATCAACATCATTGATGAGAATGGCATTATTGTGGCATCGAACTCACCGGAATTCCTTGGCTATGAAATGAAATCGGCCGACCAGTCCAGGGAATTCATGGTTCTGATTGATAATCTGGAAGTCAAGACATTTGTACAGGGACTGGGGGTGCCACGAAGCCTCTTTACGAATCCGGATATGCGCAGGAGAACCCACAGAATCACTGGCTGAGTGGTAGGCGGGCAGGTTACACATGGTCCAACTACAAGTACTGTATTCACATTGGCACAGAAAGAATCTGATGTGGACAAACGGTCATGGAAGTTGAAGAGCCATGGAGTATCTACATTCTTTGAAAGATACTTCTCGAAAGTTGGCTTCAAGAACTCTGGCACACGGATTTCAAAATATCCTTTGTCTGCACGAGTCTTTCTAGTCTTCTGTCGCTCATAGTGGAAGATACCATTGACATATTGGTCTTTCTCTGCATTGAAAATATCTACTGCATTCAAACCACACAAACAGAATGACATCAAAGCGACATCCTGTCCAACCTCCATCAAAGGATTGGTAAATCTGCTTCTGTCGGGAACAACATTGAAAAACTTACGTAACATACTTGCAGGGATGGCTCGCTTCTCAGGAATGTCACTTCTTGGTATTGTAACATTACACCAAGGATTCTTGAGTCTTGAGATGCCCTGTTCTTCATCATTATACTCCTTCATAGCCGCTTTATATACTTCTCGCAGACATACGGGGTACTGTTCCTTGCAGCGGTTGGTCTCGGCAAGAGATTCAATCCACCGGTTAAGGAAGGAAGAGGTCAGGCGAGAGAACATGATGTTGTCTGACTCTGCAAATCTCTCCAGATGATTGATGGCATATCGGTAATTTCGGGAGGTGCGCTCTTGACCTCTTGCTTTCATCTTTTCAATATGGTTTCTCGTATATTCAGAGAAAGACAAATCCTCTGTGGTCTTAGTGAGATAAGCTACCACCTCAGAAGCTGTCCAGCTTGAAGTGTCAATTGTGTTAAGCAAACCGTAATAACGGCTTATAAGATCAGAGGTCTGCTTGACAACGAAAGGGTCAATGACTTCCTTGTCTTTGATTCCCTTATCATTCACCATCCATGATGTTCTGATGTAGGAACTTTGTCTATTATGTACTACGCGGATGTAAACGATGTACATCCACGCAGAATATGAGCAAAAAGAACCGAGGCAAGGATCTGTTTACCAAACCCTTGCCTCGTGTTTCGCTAATTATCAGCATTCAGTTGTTTACTCCTCAACTGCCGCCTGCGCGGC
>JAKSIQ010000056.1 GCA_024398755.1 Bacteroidaceae bacterium
CCTACGGTGACAACGCCCTGCTTGCCGTATGAGCCGTCATCGGTCATGATGATGACGTCATCGGCCACCTTGCGGACATCGTCTTCAAGTATGATGAGTTCCTTCGTGCGGCCGGCCAGCACTGCAATGACGCGGTTGCCGGCAGCTTTGAGGGCTTCCATGATAGGCAGCATCGGGGCTGTGCCGACGCCACCGCAGGCGCAAACCACAGTGCCGAACTTTTCAATGTGGGTGGCCTGGCCCAGAGGACCTACAACGTCTGTAATGTAGTCTCCTTCGTTGAGCAGACAGAGCCTGTTCGATGAAAGGCCGATGCGCTGTACAACCAGTGTGATGGTGCCGCGTTTCGGGTCTGAACCTGCTATTGTGAGAGGCATACGTTCACCCTTTTCGCCTATACGTACTATTACGAAATGGCCTGCCTTTCTTGAAGTGGCAATGAGGGGTGCTTCGACCTCAAACTTGAATACATTCTGTGAAAACTGTTGCTTGGATACTATCCTGTTCATTGTGGTTTTATTTTTTGCAGCACAAAGGTACATAATTCAATCTTTTATTATTATGTTTGTGTATGAAAAATGCAATTTATGGGCTATCTCAGATTTGAAAAGACATTCATGACCAATCTGGAGGAGTCTCTTCCACGTGAGATTCTCAGAACCAACAGGTCGGGCGCATACCATTGCACTACTATAGTTGACTGCAATACAAGAAAGTATCACGGTCTGCTGGTGGTGCCGCTGCCTGAACTTGACGGCGAGAATCATGTACTCATTTCCTCTTTGGACGAGACTGTCATACAGCACGGTGCTGAATTCAATTTGGGCTGCCACCAGTACTGGGGGTACAACTTCAGCCCGAAAGGCCACAAGTACATAAGGGAGTTTAACTGTGACAAGGTGCCGACAACCATATACAGGGTGGGGGGCGTGCTTCTGAAGAAGGAAAAGCTGTTCGAACACAACGAGAACAGAATCCTTATCAGATACACTCTGCTTGACGCACATTCTGAGACTACTCTCAGGCTCAGACCTTATCTGGCATTCAGAAGCGTACGGCAGTTCACACATGAGAATTCCGCAGCCAGCCGCGAATACCGCGAGGTTGAGAACGGTATAGCCACATGTATGTATCCGGGGTATCCGGAACTGTTCATGCAGCTTAGCGGCAGCAACAGTTTTGTGTTCCAGCCCGACTGGTACCGCCGGTTCGAATACAGCAAGGAACTGGAAAGGGGATATGACTTCAACGAGGACCTTTATGTTCCGGGCTATTTCGAATTCTCAATAAAGAAAGGTGAGAGCATTGTCTTTGCGGCAGGAACCTCTCTCGTAAATCCGCGCGGGCTCAAGCGCACGTTCACCATCGAATCGAACGAGCGTACCCCGCGTGACAATTTCTACCATTGTATGAAGAACGCCGCCCATCAGTTCCATAACAAGGCGGGCGGACACCATTACATTCTTGCCGGATATCCGTGGTTCAAATGCCGCGCACGCGACATGTTCGTGTCGCTTCCGGGCCTGACTCTCGCGCTCGGTGAAATACAGGCGTTCGAATCAGTCATGAATACGGCGGCCGATGCCATATCGGCTTTCATCAAAGGGCAGCCTTCAAAACTGGCGGTGTATGAGATTGAACACCCCGATGTGCTGTTGTGGGCCGTCTGGGCAATACAACAGTATGCCAAGGCTACATCAGACGAACAGGCATGGGGCAGATACGGCAAAATGCTCTGTTCAATAATGGATTACCTCAGACATAACCGTCACAGCAATTTCTTTGTGCACACCAATGGGCTGGTTCACATAAACGGCAGGGAAAAGGCCGGAACGTGGATGAATTCCACTGTCAACGGTGTACCTGTCATTCCGCGTACGGGTTATGTTGTTGAAATCAATGCGCTGTGGTACAATGCACTCAAGTTCGTATCGGCCCTGAATGCCGCGTTCGGCAAAGAGGACTATGCACGCAAACTTGAATGCATCGCCTCTCAGACCGAAAAGGCTTTTGTAAAGACTTTTGTGAACCAGTTCGGCTGGCTTTACGATTTTGTCGATGGCAACACGCCAGACTGGAGTGTGCGTCCTAATCAGATTTTCGCATGCGCATTCGACTATTCCCCGCTCAGCCTGCAGCAGAAGAAAAAGGTGGTTGACATTGTCACCAAGGAACTGCTCACACCGAAGGGACTGCGCTCGCTCAGCCCGAAGAGTTTCGGATACAATCCAAACTATGTGGGTCCGCAGCGTGAGCGTGACTATGCATACCATCAGGGTACGGCGTGGCCATGGTTGGCGGGCTTCTATTTTGAAGCTTATCTGAAGGTGTTCAAAATGAGCGGACTGTCGTTCGTTGAACGTCAGATGATTGGCTATGAGGATGAAATGACGTCGCACTGCATAGGTTCGCTACCCGAACTGTTTGACGGGAATCCGCCATTCAAGGGACGTGGTGCCGTTTCATTTGCAATGAATGTGGCTGCCATTCTGCGAATAATGAAAATCATTAATGAATTTGAATAATCCCCTGCTATGAAAGTACTCATGTTCGGTTGGGAGTTCCCTCCGCATATTCTTGGCGGTCTTGGAACGGCAAGCTACGGCCTGACACGCGGACTGGCCAATCAGGGGAATGTTGACATAACGTTCTGCCTGCCAAGGCCTGTGGGCGATGAAGACCGCAGTTTTCTTAAGATTGTTGGCATGAACACAGTTCCTGTAGTGTGGCGTGATGCAACCTTGGAAAAGGTGAGCGGACGCTATCCGTGGATGAACGCACAGGACTATTTCACTTTCCGTGACCACATTTATTCCGATTTCAGTCGAATCTATACTGACGATCTTGGTTGTATATCTTTTTCCGGCCGGTATCCTGACAATCTTCACGAAGAGATAAACAACTATTCCATTGTTGCTGGTGTTGTTGCGCGCAGCATGGATTTCGACATTATACATTCGCATGACTGGCTCACTTACCCGGCCGGCATACATGCCAAACAGGTAAGCGGAAAACCGTTGGTCATTCATGTGCATGCCACCGACTTTGACCGTAGCCGCGGTAATGTCAATCCTACGGTTTATGCGATTGAGAAGAACGGCATGGACTACGCCGACCACATAATGTGCGTAAGCGAACTGACAAGGCAGACGGTCATAAACAAGTACCATCAGGATCCGCGCAAGGTATCGACCATGCACAATGCTGTCGAGCCTCTGCCTGAGGAGATTCAGAATATAGTTCCGCAGAAGAAGCAGGGCGAAAAGGTGGTCACGTTCCTTGGCAGAATTACCATGCAGAAAGGGCCGGAATACTTTGTCGAGGCTGCGGCTCTTGTCCTGAAACGTACGCACGACATACGTTTCTGTATGGCCGGCAGCGGCGACATGATGAACGCCATGATACGTCTGGCTGCGGAACGCGGCATTGCCGACCGCTTCCATTTCCCGGGTTTCATGAAGGGACGTCAGGTTTATGAATGTCTGAAGTCCAGCGACGTGTATATTATGCCGTCGGTATCGGAACCTTTCGGCATATCGCCTTTGGAGGCCATGCAGTGCGAGGTTCCAACCATCATTTCCAAACAGTCGGGCTGCGCTGAGATTCTTGACAAGTGCATCAAGGTTGATTATTGGGACATACATGCAATGGCCGATGCCATTTATTCAATATGTAACAATCAGTCTCTGTACGAATATCTGAAGACCGAGGGCAAGAAGGAGGTCGATGCCATTACCTGGGATAAGGTTGGTGCCCGTATCCTGTCGCGCTACAGAAAACTGCTCGGACAGAAATGAATGTATTACGAAACAAAGAATTGAGTTATGAAGACAATTTGCCTGTATTTTGAGATACATCAGATTATAAATCTCAAGAGATACCGTTTTTTTGACATAGGTACCGATCATTACTATTACGATGACTATGCCAACGAAACAGGCATTACCCATATAGCCGAGAATTCTTACATTCCGGCGCTGACCGCATTGATCCAGATGGCACGCGAGAGCGAAGGTGCTTTCAAGGTGGCTTTGTCATTGTCGGGTGTAGGACTGGAACAGTTGGAACGCTATGCTCCGCAGGTAATAGACCTGTTGCAGGAACTGAATGATACCGGCTGCTGTGAATTCCTGGCTGAGCCGTATTCGCATGGCCTGTCATCGCTGGCTCCTAACTGCGAAGAGTGCTTCAAGGAAGAGACCAAGCGACTTGTTGACAAGGTCAACATGCTGTTTGGAAAGAAACCAAAGGTGTTCCGCAACTCAAGTCTGATATATGACGATGAGATTGGCCAGATGGTTGCCGATATGGGTTTCAAGGGCGTTCTGACCGAAGGCGCCAAGCATATTCTGGGTTGGAAGAGTCCGCATTTCCTGTATCATTGCGCGCTGAATCCCGATCTGAAGATTCTGCTGCGCGATTACAAACTCAGCGACGACATAAGCCTGCGTTTCTCAAACCCATCGTGGGAGGCTTATCCGCTGATGGCCGATACTTACATTGATTGGATAGACCGTTCGCCCGAAGAAGATGGAATCTTCAATATCTTCATGGAACTTTCGGCTCTTGGCATTTACCAGCCGCTCAGTTCGCATATTCTTGATTTCATAAAGGCGCTTCCTGCTTGTGCCAAGGCACGCGGAATCAGGTTTGCCACACCTTATGAAATAATAAAGGCGAACAAGTCGGTCGCACCTCTCGATGTTCCTTATCCTATGTCGTGGACCGACGAAGAACGTGACATAAGCTGCTGGCTTGGAAATGTCATGCAGCGTGAAGCGTTTGAAAAACTGTATTCAATAGGACAGAGGGTGCTGCTGTCAGGTGACAGACATCTGCGTCAGGACTGGGATTATCTGCAGGCCAGCAATAATTTCAGGTTCATGACCACCAAGAACAATGCCGTGTCAATGGACCGTGGAATATATGAGTCTCCATACGATGCCTTCACCAATTACATGAACATTCTTGGCGACTTCATGCAGCGCGTATATTGGGCTCTTCCACAAGATATGGAAATAGAGGAACTCAATGCCTTCCAGACCACAATCAGCAATCAGGATAAGAAAATCCAGTCTCTGGAAAAGCAGGTTGCCCGTTTGAAATCGGCCGTAAAGCAGTCTAAGGCTTCCAAGTCAGAAAAGCCTGCAAAGTGATTGCGTAATCTGTCTGGAAAATTGTCCTGGGACTTTGGTCCTGGAACAGTTTGAATTAATAATCTGAACCGGTCTTTGACCTGACGGTCTTGATTTTGATGGGACTGCCGTTCTGACCGCCAAGCAGTTTGACCTGGTGCAGAGTCAAATCTATTCTGTAGCCGAGAACTTTACCGTTGGTATCGGTCTGTGGAGTTACAGGCATAAGCAGAACCTTGTTCCAGTCTTTGCGGTATTCCTGATATGCATCCATTCCGGCATTGTCAAGCGTCTTTCCGTTTGAATCCAACCATTCCTTACGGTCGGCATATATTTTTTCGACCATGCTGGCAATGTTGCTGTAGGTGTATGTGCCGTATTTTGATGTGTATTGGGCTACAAACGACTCAATGTCGTCAACAGTACTGTTCTTTGAGAAGAATTCTCTTGCCATGTCCTTCCTGATAAGCAGAAGATACTTCGGGACCGATGCCTTGAAGCGGGCCGATGGAGTGACAGCACACGACAGGCACATCTGGGCTGAATTCAGAACCGAACCGTCTTTCTTCATTTCGTCAACGGGCAGTTCCATTTCGGTAAGCAGTCCGAACGGCGACATTATCCATGAGAATCCGGTATCGTTCAAGCGGCTATCAAGTCCTGACCAGCTTATGCAGTTTGTCTGCATGACTTCGCTGTTACCGGGAAATTCTGCCATATACGAAGCCATTGTCTGTATTCCGTATGAATTGGTTTCAATACATTTGAAGTTGACATTAAGTATTGCTTCCTTGATATACAGAACAGTGCCGTCTCCCTGTGAGCATCGGATGTAGAACCCTTTACAAAGGTTGTTCATGAAGGTTCTTGAGTCCTTGAAATATTTGCCGTTACTTGAGTAGTATCCCTCAAGAATGCGTCTGGCGAAACTGTCAGGCAGTCTTATGGAAACGTTGGGATAATATGTACTCAGGCTTCTGATTGAATCGTTATTCTGATAACTCCAGGCTGAAATGCTCTGGCTTGCCAGAGGCTGCGCTTTGATGTCGCAGAACTGCGAAGGATCAACGTCAGGGTAATAGCTGCTGCCTGCTTCCATCATGTTGTCAAGTTCAAAGACGTCAATGTTGATGACATTTGACGAATCACCGAAAAACGATGTGAAATACAGGTTCAGTGTAGCGTAGAAAGGATCCTGGTTGCCAACTGCGTCAATGAACCATTGTGGCCATTCGTGGTCGCCTATGCCATATATCGAATCGGGCAGTGTGTAATTCTCGACACAGTTCAATTGGGTAATGAAGCCTGATTCGAATGTTGCTCCCATGGATTCGGTGAATCTTCCAAGGTTGCAGTCCGTTGTCATTATGGTGATGGAGTCATCGGCCTTAATGGTGCGTGACATTGCATAGCATGAATCGGCCATTACATCAATGCCTTCGCTGGCTGGAATGGCTGACCATCCCAATTCGGCAGTGCTGTCGTCGCATGAAGCAAGGCAGGCTGCAAACAGTGCGATGGCAAAGACCTGAAAAATTCTTTTCATTGAATCCTTCAAAGTTTTGAATAAAGTTCCTCCAATTGTGTTGCCTGGAAGGAAAATATGTCGCCGCTCATTACAGGCATGCCTTTTGAAGTGGCGTATTTTGAGAGACCTTCCAATTGTGAGCCGCTGTTGCAGACAAATGCGTCAGAAAAGTCAATCGCCTTTTTTATGACAGAATTGAAATCTATCGGCGAGTCAAAATGTCCGGAGTCGGAAGCCTGCATGTCTTTTGTGAGGATCATCTCAGGAAAACTGTCACGGAAACAGTTGTTGAACTCTTTGTCATAGACGGAATAAACTATCTTCGAGTCTCTGAAAGCGGGTTCTTCCTTATATAGAGTCTTTACATAGAATGGAATCATAGATGACAGCCAGCCGTGGCAGTGTATTATATCTGGATTCCAACGCAGTTTCTTGACTGTCTCAAGCACTCCGCGCGCAAAGAAAATGGAACGCTCGTCATTGTCCTGGTATTCATTGCCTTCTTTATCGGTGACCATAAGCCTGTTCTGGAAATAGTCTTCGTTGTCAATGAAATATACCTGCATACGTGCAGCCTGGATAGACGCCACTTTGATAATAAGCGGATGGTCGGTGTCATCAATGATAAGATTCATGCCTGACAGACGAATCACCTCGTGCAGTTGGTTTCTGCGCTCATTCACATGCCCCCATTTGGGCATGAATGTACGTATGTCTGCTCCGAGCTCCTGTATGCTCTGCGGCAATTGCCTGCAGTAGTTTGCCATTGGTGAACCGGCCACGAACGGGGTAATCTGGTCTGAGATGAAAAGGATTCTCTTGTCGTTCATAAGAGTCAGTATTCTTGCGCTTGTGAATGTCAATATGCAAAGATATAGAAAAAAAACATGTTTTTGGCAAGCGGAACGGGCGAATCTTTTGAAATGAAATAAATAATACCTTAATTTGCACGCTTTTTCAAAAGAACGCTGTTCAATATAATATGATTAAGGTAATAACAACTGTCAGTGAACTTAAGGAAATTCTTGACAACTGTCGTAAGGCTGGCAAGACAATAGGATTGGTTCCTACAATGGGAGCCCTTCATGAAGGTCACGCATCGTTGGTGCGCCGCAGTGTGCATGACAATGACATTACCGTTGTAAGCGATTTTGTGAATCCTACACAGTTCAATGACAAGAACGATCTGCAGAATTATCCGCGTTGTCTCGATGCTGACTGCAGTCTGCTTGATAAGGAAGGTGCCCAATATGTATTCGCCCCATCGGTCGAAGAAATGTATCCGGAACCAGACAACCGTCAGTTCGATTTCACTCCTCTTGACAAAGTCATGGAGGGCCCGAACCGTCCAGGTCATTTCAATGGTGTGGCACAGATAGTAAGCAAACTTTTCTATGCGGTGGAGCCTGACCGTGCGTATTTCGGCGAGAAGGATTTCCAGCAGCTTGCCATTATCCGTGAAATGGTCCGCCAACTTAATCTCAAGGTCGAAATTGTAGGTTGTCCCATTGTACGCGAGGAAGACGGAATGGCATTGAGCTCACGCAACATGCTGCTCTCAAAAGCTGAAAGGAAACTTGCGGCAAACATTTCGCGCACTCTGTTCGAAAGCCGTATATACGCTTCACAACATACCTTGGCTTTGACACGCAAGCATGTCATCGACACCATCAACTCATTTGACGGACTCGAAGTGGAATATTACGAGATAGTTGACGGGAACACCCTGCAGCCAATTGACAATTGGGATTCTTCATCATATATTGTGGGCTGTGTCACAGTGCGTTGTGGCAAGGTCAGACTGATTGACAATATAAAATATAAGGAATAATGCTGCTTACCGTACTGAAATCAAAACTGCACCGCGTAAAGGTGACCGATGCCAATATCAACTACATTGGCAGCATAACCATTGACGGCAACTGGATGGATGCAGCCGGAATCATTGATGGTGAGCAGGTACATGTGGTCGATGTCACAAACGGCGCCCGCCTGGTGACATACGTGATTCGCGGCGAGCGTGGCAGCAAGTGCATCTGTCTGAACGGAGCTGCCGCACGTCTTGTTTCAATAGGTGATACCGTAATCATCATTGCTTACGCTCAAGTCACTCCTGAAGAGGCCAAGACCTTCAAACCTACGGTTGTAATTCCGTAATTCGTTTCGCGGGGCGAAACGCATTGCGGAATTACGTTTCCTCATTTTAGTTCCGCACTGCGGAACGCGCTCCGCTTGCGCTCCTTCCAGTCGCGTTTTCCCCACAAAGACGGACTCCTCGTTTCGCGGG
>JAKSIQ010000057.1 GCA_024398755.1 Bacteroidaceae bacterium
CGAATGGGACAACAACCTGCTCGAGCGCATCAACCGTTACATCTCCCTGTCCCGTCACAACTCACTTTTCTTCGGCAGTCACGAAGGTGCCAAACGCGGATGCGTCTTCTACTCGCTGGCCTGTTCCTGCAGGTGCAACGGCATCAACTTCTTCGATTACCTCTCAGATGTCCTGAACAAAGCGGCTGACTTGCCGCATCTGACTCCGGAAGCATGCCGCGAGCTGCTACCGGACAAGTGGACGAAGGGATGAGCAGGGAACATAGCCCTGCTTTATTTATGCAACGGCTACGTCGACGCGGAAACGCTTACAAAGTCCAATTATTACATTATGAGAGCATCAAAAATGTAAAGAATTGACAATCATAGCAGTTAGCAACAGAATGACACAGAATGACACAATTTGAGTCTTCCGGCTCTGGGTACTTGAAAAGGGAGGTTTTCGCCTCCCTTTTTCTGTACCTGACCTCGTTTCAGTTCGCTCTGCGAACGGGGCGGCCTCACGGCCGGTTTCGCAAACTTTTGGGGAATGACACTTCCCTTTTCACTGTGTCATGAACACCCTCCAACTGCCGTCCTTCTCACCACGCTCCACGTACTTTTTCTGAATCAGCTGTTCCAGGAGTTTCTGTATGGCTGCAATACTGATTCCAGTTTCAGCCCTCATGTCAGCAAGGGTCAACGTTGGCTGTGTACGCATGGCGTTCAGTATCTTCGAATAGTTTGGTGTACGGAAACTAATTCGTTCACCGTCATACCACCATGTATTTTCATCATGTTCACTCACAAAGAGTACGTCATTGTAAACCTCGGTAGCCACCAGCTCATTGAAGTACTTCAAGAATGGTCTGATATCCCTGATATCCGCATGTGCACCGTCACTTGGCATGGGACCGACTTCCATGTCTGTCTGATGGAGAGCTTCCAGATATTCACCCTTTTTACGGCTGCGGACTACAATCATAGGATAGTCATGACGTGTCAGAATGAAATTAACCATCAGGCGGGCTATGCGTCCGTTCCCGTCCTCAAATGGATGGATACGAATATATCTGTAGTGGAACAAGGCTGCCAGTTCTACAGGCGACAGCTTTCCTTCCTGCTCTGCTGCATTATACCAATCTACCAAATCTGTCATCAGTCCGGGAGTTTCCTCTGGTGAGGCATATTCGAACCGGTCTCCATATCGTGTAATAACACTATTGGGGCGTGTCTTGTACTGACCGGCATGAATGACATAACCCGTATGCTGATCACCAGGAAGATTCCGAAACACAGTGTAGTCCTCTCTAAGCAGTGTCTTGTGAAGTGTGCGTATGAAATTCTGGGTCAAGGGCATCTCCTTTATCGAAGCTTCCTCCGTCATCATCTTCAGACCCACGTTGCTGGCTGTCATCTCCTGAACATCACGCACATCGGCCTCTCCTATCACCTTTCCAAACAGCAGCAGAATTTCCGTCTGACCATAAGTCAGCGTGTTGCCTTCCATATGGTTGCTGTTATAGTTGAAGTCTACGGTGAAGCGTCGGCTAAGTCTCTCCCTTTCCTTTTCTGACAAGGGTTGCAATTCCTGCCACGCTGCCAAAGCTTTCTTCAAATTCAGATATTTCATACGGACATAAATGTATCAATTGCTGCAATGATACAAAATTTACGGGAAATAGTTGTAACATTACAACCTTTTTCGAATAATTATTGCGCATTTTTAATATGAGAATCTGGAATGATTGACCTCAGAGCCCACAACTTTTCCAGTTCTGCAATGAATTCAGGTTCGAAAATACTCCGATTGGGGTACAGGGAAAAGGAGGTTTTGCCAGCTTTTGGGTGCACGCAGAAGGTTTCCAGGCCACATTTCATGCACCCTCAGCCCGTATTTGGCACTTGGGTGCACGCAGAATGCCCACAAGATCGATTCCATGCACCTAAATTCCGGCAAAAAGCAAAATCAATTGTCCAGTCTTTCACCCTTGATGGAATAATAATGACCGTCTTTGCTTATGACAATCCGTCCTTTCCTAATTAATTTCCCATTTCCGCTTTCACCAGTTCTGTTATCAGACTCTACAGCACTGACAGATGAATTGTCATATTCCAAAAACGAATCTTCCAACTGGATCCTGTTGGAAAGCCAGTTCCTGACACGTTCATATGAATCGGTATATCCGCATTTTTTAATGGGTGGAACACCTGTCATGGTCTTTTCCGCCTTCCAGATATGATAATTCTGAATACAGACGTTACCTGAATAATACGTTTTTGCAGCACTGTATTCCGATGTCCGGGAATAATACTGCCATGAGTCAACGCTTTCCCAACCGTCATTCAATACCAACGACCCGACTGATGGGGAATCCGGCCACTTTTCATGCTCCTTTTTAAAAGTATCTTCACCAATCCTGTCATTCCAACCGGTCAGATGGGCAATGATATTTTCTACTGATATTACTCCGTTGTCTCTCAATGTGGCATATCTGCTTTTCACATCATTCCAAAAATACTCATAGAACCACAAGAAAGGAATCTCTTTGGTCAACACATTCAGCATCCTGTAATCACATGTCAGCCAAGTCCACTGTGGCGGGAACTGGAATGCACCTGTCCATGTCGTTCCAAAAGTTTCGTCCAAATCATATGGAGTACAAAACCATTTCACCCCATCGTAAGTGAAAAACTGGATATTCTTGCCTGACCCGTCAATATTGGCCGTAATAAGATCATGAATAATGAAATCAATGAAACTTGCCACATCAAAACGTTTTCCAATTTCCGCACGCATCTGTTCCGTATTACAGGTAATTGACAATTTTGCCAATTCAGAGTGGTATCTGGCAAAGTGTTCAATGTATCCTCTGGACTCTTCAGTAAGCACATTGGGGTTTTTAACTTCAATATCATCCCAGTCAATTACGCCGTCACTCAAGCTGTTCGTATATGTAAGCAATTCAAAATGAACATGTTTGGGATTGTTCTTCTCCATATCCATATTCTTACGGCTCTTTTTCAGCTGCCAGGCAAAAATGCCATAAAACTCTCCGTTCAATGACACGACACACGGGAAGCAGTCCGGATGGCAGAGAGCTCCGATTGAGAATTTTTCCAATTCAGCCCGTTCCTGGATTCTCGGCTCATCGGCCACAATATCTTCATAGAACTTGTAAGCTGTGGCACAAGAAAGACCGCCTCTGAAAGTATCCAGCCAGTTTGCCTTAAAATGAAAGCCGTCTTGTCTTACCCATTTTCCAATCTGAATAGCAGTTGTGGTCTGCCCCAACCATTCGTCTTCACAGAAATCGGCTTTAAAGTTCTTCTTTCTGTAAGAGAGCGATGAATTGCCTTGAGCATTGAGAATTACACGTTTTTTGAAATAGTTACCTGAATCGTCCCGATATTCAAACCACGCATGCAGGTTGTCTGTCTTTCCATTTGGCATGGCATTTACATTTGTGATATTCACATATGCAACAGAAGGTTCATCCAAGACAATGATATCCTGTCCGCTATAATCCGTCAGTTCTCGAGAAAAGACGCTACCGGAGAAAAGCATAATGACAATCAAGCTTATCATCCTGTTCCTCGCAGTTTCATATTTGAAGTTTGCCATATACACATTCAAAATCTGTACATCAATAAGAACCGGTCAAACCATTTCGCTACGTGGTAAAGTATCAGAAATACTGTACGTTCCTGAACTTGCCCCAGGCACGACCCTTCCTGGCGGCCTTCTTCTGATTCCAGCCCTTGGGAACCCTGAGCGTGGCCAGCTTGTAGACCGACTCGTCAAAAGCATTTACAGGACAGGCTATGGGGGTGACGGAACTCAGCTCGACGGAATTGAGTTCACAGTACCTGAATGCCCGTTCGCCAATGGAAGTCACACTTGCAGGAATGGAGACCGATGTCAGGGCGTTGCAGTTGTCCAGGGCACCGGCATCTATGGCGGTTACAGGGAAAGTCCTGCCGCAGGCTGTAACGCCGGGCTCAATGTACAGGTCACCCTGGGGCCTCTTGCTGTCATTGTATTCGACAGCAGCCTGACCGGTTTCAGTGTCATAGCGGTATCTTAGAAAGTTCACATAAGATATGACTGCATATCCGTCATCTTCCGTGTCACCGAAACCGTAACCGGACCAGGACCACGGATCAGGCTTGAAGCCTAAATTCCTGTCAAACTGATGGTACAGGTCATTCCAGACCCTGTCAGGAATCTCTGCGGCCCACTGGTGTGCCGCTCTTTCAGGCATCACAGCATACAGGATACTCCCTTCATTGAGGGTAATCGATATAATATCGGCATCACCGTAGGAACTGTCTTTCCTGGCCTGACTTATGACCTCGTCCTCACGTCTGTACTCTTCCAGTTGCAGGTCAACGGCATCGGCCTTGTCCAGTGTCAGTCGGACGGACCCTTCCAGCCTTCGGGCAAGGTCATTGCCAATGCGCAGAGTGTCATTGTAGCTTCCGCCGCCGTAGCGCAGCACCACCATGTATCCCCTGTCGTCCTTTTTCAGGAACATGCCGTACCAGGGCCACTGTTCTGCAAAGTTTATGGGATGCACCACATAGCCGCAGATATACTCATCGGGCATGACCGGCTGGTTCGAGACATCGGAATAACTGCTCTTCACGAATGTCCAGTGGTCATCGGGATAGACTCTCCTGGGCTTCAGTTCCAGTCTGATGTCCATGGGCTCCGCAGTCGGAACTATGTCAACATTATAGTAGTGGAAGCCGCCCGTTACCGCAAACCGGTTGTCGGGGTCGCTGACGCGCATTGTGAACCTGCCCAGCGAATCGGTGACGGCAATGTCATAGAAATCCCTGTCAGCATTCCACTGTCTGACGTTGGCATACTGCAGTGGCCCCATGTGCCCCCAAACCGTGCCGGTAAATGTGTCACCGGCCTTCAGTTCCGTTTTCTGGGCGCAGGCGGGAAGGGCAAACACCAGAAGAAAGCCGAAAACGGCCAGTTTCAAATGCTTGATCATAGCGGTATAATTACAGGGGTTCGGATACGCAAACATACTGAAAAGTTTGTGAAACTGAAAGAAAGGACATCCTATTCCAGTCTGAAATTGATGGGAACAGTCATTTCCTCAACGTCCAAATCATCGGACTCCAAATCGTCATCAATCAATTCAACAAAATCGGCGTCAGCCGGGTTGGACAAATCACAGACTTCCGTCATTTCGGCATAGCCCGTACCGTCTTCATCTCGTCCACATGACTGCGGAATTCACTCTGCAGCTCTGCCAGATGCTTCCTCTCTTCTTCTGTAAAGAGATCAACATCAGGCAGTTGTTCACGGATCAGTTCAAAATTGAATGAAGTCTGCACCTTACGTTCATCCACGTCCTTTGCAAAGTATGTATCAAGATTCAAAGGCATGAGAAGATGCGCCTGGTCAGAAAGCTTGTAACGTGTGGCACGAGCCTTTCCCTCAACAATGACATCGCCCTCCTTCACGAATTGCAGGAACACCCTTTTACCGGAACGGGAAAACCGGAACCGCTGAGATACCAGTTCAGCGGAGCGTGGTCACGAAGGATCAACCACAAAGACAGGCTGGTCTATCAGGTGGACGGTGAAGTGGTGACCGTCTTTGTCCTGGCTATGAGATACCATTATACCAGGTAGGCCTTTTTAATGGCGACAGGACCCGTTCAGCTGATGGCACACAGGGCTATTATTGGTGTTCCTCGCTTGAATCAGAAAACCCGTGGCAAGCTTGTAGCGTTTACTCAAACAGAAGCTCTGCAGATATGGGCAGTTGCTACCGCTACATTGGCCTAAGCGTGCGTCCGGTTTGTGCCCAGTAGTGTTGCTTCAGAGCACTGGTCTTCGTATTCTTCTGAACAATCCCGACAGAGGCCTTCTCCTCTCCTTTTTAAAATGGTTGGTCTTGACTTCAAGAACTCCGTTCCTGCCTCTGATACCCCAGATGGTGGTTGCCTCCGCATCCCTAAGGACTGTAATCTTACTGATGTCGTCAGGTGAAATGCCAAGCAGAGCGGCAACCTTTTCAGTATTCTGACTGCCCCCCTGCCAATCGAAATCGTCCATGAGGTTCTGGTCAATTTCCCAGATCATACCGTCAACAACCACAAGGGGATTGCCGTCATTGAACCGTACGGCAGTCACTTCGGGAGCCCAAAAACCAATGCGCTCATGGAACCGGCTTTTCAAGTCCTTCTTCTCAGCATCAGAAAGTTCGCCCTGCACCTGCAGGAACTGAATATCCATGTCATCCATCCACTCAGGTATGACCACTTTGCCGGTGAACCGTAACCTCAGATTGTCAAAATGCGGAATGGCTCGAAGTTCCTCAGGAACCTTGGCTACGCGCAGGTCAAGGGTCCCTGAATGGTTCTTGAGCTTGTCCGCCAGTTCGTAGCCATCGGCCTTCTGCACAGCCCAGCCAATCTGGAATGATATGCCGCAGGTGGCGGTATCGGACACGTAGCCGGCTATTCCGCCCGACAGTTTCAGATTGACCGATTCAATTATGTTACCTGTAACGGGATCCAACACAAGGTATAATGCCGGGACCGATGCCATCTGCTCGGGATAGCCGTCAAAAGTGTATTCAACCCTCCGTGGCATGCGGTTTCCATTCTTGTCATACGGCAGGAACTTGAGAAACCAGCCGTCAAGAAGAGTAGAGGGTATCAGTCCGCAGGCACCGCCTCTTTCAAGCGATCCGGGGTGATTTATCATTACAATGTCCTGCCAGAACGCCTGGTCCGGTCTGCCATCGGCCGTAAGGACAAACTGTTCGAGTATTGGAATCAGGTCCGATGCCCAACTGCCCGCACCCAGCCCGACAAGACGATTCGTTCTGTCCAGCACACTCTGCCAGTCCTGCACCGTTCCTGTCAGTGTAACTGACGGGATTCCACAGCCCAAATACATTACAACAAACTCAAAATAGGCCTGGGTGGTACCCATGAGCACCACTTCCGATGCAATGCGCTCCACAGTTCCCGTGGTTGTGAATCCGGCAGTCAGAGTCTTTGCAATATCGCCATTCGTATTCTCCCTGATCTTGTCTGCAAAACCGTCAACAGTACCGGTCCAGTCAAATTTGGGGCTTCCAAGAGGATATGCAGAATTCACCACCAGATCGACTTTTCCGTCAAAGTCAACGAACTTGTCACGGAATGCCTCAGGATCGGCATTCACGTCATGGTTGAAATTCTGGCTTATCAGCATCCAGATGACATCGGGCGAAAGCGTGACAGGCCTGTGCTCGGCAAAGGCCTTTACCATGCCATGAAAGAACGGTGTTCTATCGGTAACAAGCGGCATGTCCAGAAAACTGGCGGCAATGTAGCCGTCGGACTTTGATACCTTATTCATGGGAACCGCCGAACTGCTTCTCCACTGCAGGTCCTCATCGACCGCAAAGGTAATGCTGCCCTCTTTCCTTTCCAGAATCTTTGCATTCTGTGCACAAATGCCGCTGACCGATGCAAGAATCAGTGCCGTCATCAGAATTATCCGTCTCATACTCTAATGTATTTAAAAGTCTGCTTTGTCCTGAAAAGGTTTAGTACAGGAAACCGAACAGCCAGAGCGGTATTCTGTTCCCATGTCCTGTTTCTGTCCCATCTACGGCAAGAAAACTGTCCGGTTCATCCTTGATCTGTTCAAACGATTTACCCGGTCCTCCCACCTCAAACAGGTACATCCCGCTTGCAAAAAAATCACCTTTCTTAGGGTATTGCAGTGTGTTGTAAGCCCCGACCTGATTTGCAAAGAAAGTTTCCCTGATTGTACCGGTTTCCGTCTTGCCGCCAAGAGCATACATAATGTTCGGATTGCCAAGGAAAATCTTGTCAGGATTCACCAGTTTCCTGTAATTCTTCAGCTCCGATGTAAGCAGATTCAATATGCCCGCCCTGTCAAGTGCGTACAGTATTTTCAGACATGAATCCCTGGTTGTGCCTAAAGATTCGCAAAGCCTGCTCACATTCGGAACAAACGGAAGGCTTTCGGCTGTTATCATAAGCAGTCTGAGAGCTTTCTGTATCGTTTCGAAAGTAACATCTTCAATTGCCGGCAGGTCGCTTTCGAGAGTCTGTGTCACGGCCTCGGCCAGCCTGATATGGAAATCCGTATGCGATTCTTTATAAAAAGGATACATGCCATGTGAGAGATACTGCGGGAAATATCTCAAGACCTTGACCTTGGAGGTGATATCCATGGCATACTTCACATGGTTTTGCAACACATTCTCGAGCGTATAGGCTTCGAAAGAAGCAATGCCTTCATATTCAAGGTATTCCCTGAATGACAGGTTGTGCAACCTGTACAAGGTCTGTCTCCTGGACAAATCAACTTTTGAATTGTCAATCTGTAACATCGATGAACCTGTATAGACAACATTGAGTTTCGGGTAATTGTCGTACAGGTTTTTCAACACTGCAGTCCAGTCCTTGCATTTGTGTATTTCATCGAGGTACAAATAATTGACTCCAATGGAATAGAGATAATCAGCGAGATCCATAACGGAGTGCGTCTTGAACCACAGGTTGTCCATAGAGACATACAGTGCATCATCGGGATTCTCAAAAGTTTCCTTGATGTGCTGCAGGACGAGAGTTGTCTTACCCACGCCTTTCTCTCCCTTTATTCCCAGCATCCTGACATTCCAGTTAATTCTGGAATAAAGACTTCTCTTGAATTCCAATGTCGTCTCAGCCAGTTTTCTGTGATAGACAGTGACAAGAGGCCGAATTTCATTTGCATCCATAGTTCCTGATATTTTTGCAAAAATAGCAATTAGCTTTTAGAAAAGCTAATTTATGCATAAAAATAACTTATAGAAAAGTGTTTTTCATTATTGTTGTCCGCTAAAACTCTCTGACAGAGTGAATGAGCTTTC
>JAKSIQ010000058.1 GCA_024398755.1 Bacteroidaceae bacterium
CTTTTTCGGGCAAACCCCATCTATGCCTTCCCCCACTAAATTTCCACTGAGCCCTATTACTATTGTTGGATTGGCAAAAAAAGAAGCGCTCTCAGTTGAGAACGCTTTTGTGGGTGAAGATGGATTCGAACCACCGAAGTCGAGAGACAGCAGATTTACAGTCTGCCCCATTTGGCCACTCTGGAATTCACCCCCGGAGTATCCTGCCAGCTTACTTGGCTATGCGGGATATGTATTTTTCTGCTTCAAGACCCTCGTTTGATTCAGGGTACTTGAGCTGGATCATCTTGTAGAGCTTGAGAGCCTTTTCGGGCTTTTCCATGGCTTCATAAATCAGTGCAGCCTGGAAATAGTAATAAGGTGAGAGAAGTCTGTTGTCTGCCTTCTTTGCTGCCGATTCGTATGTGGCGACTGCTTTTGCAAGATTGCCCTGATCTGCGTAGCAACCGGCCAAAGCGCCGAGAGCGGCAGGACTTACCATACGGTCAGAACCTTTGAACTTTGAAATGAGCTTTATGGCCATTTCGGTGCTGTCAAGCTGTGCGTAGCAGAGACCTGCATAGAGGTTGGCAAGCTTGCCGGCCTTTGTACTGCCGTACTGCTCTGCAACTGCCTCAAAGCCTTCGAAATCAAGTCCGTCACCATTCAGCGCGGTTTCGAAGTCTCCTTGAACGAAATAGGTTTCGCCCGGGAAGAGAGCTTCAGAAGCTCTTGTCTGACGCGGAACGATAACGCTGGTATTGATTATCATGCCACCTGCAACGACTACCACAATGGCGGCCATAACAGTGAAAATAGTCTTTTTGTTGTTCTCAAAGAACTGTTCCCAACGGTTGACTGTCTCTTCAAGGTTGCCCTGCTGAGCTGCAGGCTTTGCTGATTTCTTTGCCATTTGTCTGTTTTTTTAGCGATTGCAAAAATACACAATTTTCAATTATTAGAAATAATTTGAAAGCAAAAAGACTCTCAAAAGCGAAAGAAAAACTAATTTCGCGGAAAGCTTTTCCAAACTGATGCAACTAGAACATCTGTTCGTACAGGATTACAGAAACATTATCCAGTCTGACCTGGAGTTCTCTTCGGGGTTGAACTGTTTTGCTGGCCGTAACGGCATGGGTAAGACCAATCTGCTTGACGCGGTTTACTGTCTGTCTTTCTGCAAAAGTTCACTCGCGCAATCTGACGCACAGACTATAAGGCATGGGGCTGATTGCTTCCAGTTGTCGGGCACGTATCTGTGTCCTGACGGCAGCAGAACCATAATAGGTTGCATGTCACGTACAAAAGGCAGGAAGCAGATTACCAGAGACCGCAAGGAATACCAGCGTTTTTCAGATCATATCGGCTACATTCCGCTGGTAATGATGACTCCGCTCGATACCGAACTTATTTTGGGCGGAAGTGATGCGCGCCGCCGTTTCATGGATATGGTGATTTCCCAGTATGACAGCGATTATCTGCGCAGACTCATTGCTTACGGGAAAGCCTTGCAGCAGCGTAACACTCTGCTGAAGATGGAAATGCAGCCCGATCCTGAAATGCTTCTCATGTGGGAACAGGTCATGGCCGAAAACGGTCAGCTGATTTTTGACAGAAGGCGGGAGCTGATAGAGCGTATAATACCTCTGTTCAATGACATATATCCGGCCATAGCTGGTCAGAACGAACAGGTCAGCCTTACGTATGTGTCGCACGGACAGCGTGGTAACCTGCTTGAACAGTTTGCTGAAAGCCGCTCACGTGACCGTGCTGCGGGCTTCTCGCTGTGCGGAATCCACAAGGATGAACTGGAAATGCAGCTTGGCGGTTATCCTGTCAGAAAAGAGGGGTCGCAGGGTCAGAACAAGACATATCTGACAGCTCTCATGCTGGCCCAGTACAGGCTTCTGGCAGGTGTGTGCGGAAAGAAGCCAATACTGTTGCTTGATGATATCTTTGACCGTCTGGATTCGGTCAGGGTGGAGAATATCCTGACTCTCGTGTCAGACCGCTCCATGTTCGGACAGGTGTTCATTACCGATGTGGACCGCAATCACACAGACGGCATTCTGAAAAACCTTGGATGCGAATGCCGCACATTTACAGTTGAAAACGGCTCTGTCAGATGAAGAGGACGAATACTGAGAACATAGGAAATGTGCTGCTCGAGTATCTCAGAGCCATGGGCCTTGAAACTCCTCTCAACGAATATCGTGTGATAAACGCCTGGCCTGAAACGGTGGGCGAGAGAATGGCCGGATATACCAAAGACCTGAAAATATTCAATCAGACTCTGTTCGTGAGCATAAGTTCGTCGGCTGCCAGAAATGAACTGATGATGCGACGCACTGAACTGGTCATGCGCCTGAACGAGAAGGCTGGAGCCCAGGTCATTACAGGAATCGTGCTGCGTTAACAGATTCTTATTCCGACAATGCGTCAACTGCCGCTTTTATCGCAGTGTCTTCCCGGTTAAGGAACTCAATGTACTGCTCCATATCCATGGCATCGTATATGACATTGCAATATACGGTGGTGCGCATCTGCTTTCCGGCTGCGGCAGACATGCTGCGGTCTCTGACAACTCCGTTCTCCTGAGCGTAGCGGTAGAAATCTTCGAGCGTATGCCTGCGGTCCAGCCATGCAACCAGTCCGTCAACGGTTTTGATGGAAGAAAGCTCCTGGCGGTTGTCATCGACCAGCTTGAACGAGAACCTGTTCACCAGATTCTTGCGCACTACTGTTGTGTGATATTCCGAATAGCCTGTGGTGTCACTTGGAACGAAAATGTCGGGTGTAATGCCGCCGCCTCCGTACACGGTGCGTCCGCTTTTCGTGGTGTATGCCTCGGCTTCATTCTGCCTGATGCTGTCGGCGCTGAAGAACTCGCCGCGTTCGTAACGTTTTACAATGTCCATGGCGTAATCCTCGTCGGATTCACCGTACGGCTTCTGTATGCATCGGCCCGATGGGGTATAGTAGCGTGCTATGGTTATGCGGATGCTGGAACCGTCCGAGAATTCTATGGGCTCCTGGACCAGTCCCTTTCCGAATGAACGGCGCCCTACAATGGTGGCGCGGTCGTTGTCCTGCATGGCACCCGAGAAGATTTCGGCTGCCGATGCCGTTGACTCGTCTATCAGAACTGCCATGGGTATGTCGCGGTAATGGCCGTATCCGTCGGCATACTGTCTGGCTTGCGGACTGTGAACGCCTTCCGTATATACAATAAGGTCATTCTTCGGAAGGAACTCGTTGGCCATCTGGATGGCTGCGCCAAGGTAGCCGCCCTGGTTGCTGCGCAAATCAATTATGAGTTTCTTCATGCCTTCAGAACTGAGCTTGGCAAGTCCTGTCAGCATTTCAAAGTAGGTGTTTTCGCCGAACTTGTTTATCATTATGTAGCCGACCTCTTTGTCAATCATGTATACGGCATCGACGCTCTTGACAGGGATGTCACCTCTTACAATCTGAAAATCAATGAGACCCGGCTCGCCTGCTCTCTTGATTCCCACTTTGACTGTAGTTCCCTTGGGGCCTTTCAGGTGCTTCACAATGTCATTGCTCGGTATTCCTTTTCCTGCAAAAACTGAATCGTCAATTGTGACTATGCGGTCTCCTGCCAGAATCCCGACTTTTTCCGACGGACCTCCATGTATCACGCTGTTGACGCGGACAGTATCATCCTGTACTGAGAATTGGATGCCGATACCTGAGAAGCTTCCGTGAAGTTCGTCGTTGCTGTCCTGGGTCTCCTGTGCAGGGTAATATGCCGAGTGGGGATCAAGTTCTTCAAGAATGGTTGGAAGCGCCATATCGACAATGGAGTCAACGTCAACATAGTCGACGTATTTTGTGTTTATGGCATGTATCAGCGCCCCCATTTTTGTTGAACCTCCCATTTGTGACGCAAAGATTGCTCCGCTGGCTCTTTTGACCATGCTGAGCATAATCTGTCCTCCAATCAGTATGCCTGCAAGAAGCAGGAATACATACAGAATGATTTTTCTTACGGTTTTCATTTCAGTGTTTCCAATTCAAGATATTCGACTTTGATTCCGGCCCGTTCAAGAAGGTCTATGCCATCGGTCAGCCTGTATTTCTGACAATAGACCACACGTCTGATACCGGATTGTATTATCAGTTTCGCACATTCAATGCAGGGCGATGCGGTAACGTACATTGTAGCCCCATCGCAACTGTCGGTTGAACGTGCCAGCTTGGTTATGGCGTTGGCTTCGGCGTGAAGGACATACGGCTTTGACTTGTTCTCACCGTCTTCGCAGATGTTTTCGAATCCGGAAGGAGTGCCGTTGTACCCGTCGGATATGATTTTCCCGTCTTTGACAATCAGAGCGCCCACTTTCAGACGGGTGCAGTATGAATTCTCGGCCCAAATGTTGGCCATTCTTGCGTATCGGCTGTCATATGCAGCCATTTTTTCATCGGTCATATCATTTAAGGTTTTCCAAAAGCGGTATGTGTATTCCGCCGCGGCTCAGTTCCACCAGCCCTTCATTCTGCATTGCGTTCAACTCTCTGGATACGTTGATTCTGGTGGCGTCCATCAGACACGCCAGTTCGTTCATTTTTATGGAAAGTTTCTTTTCACCCTTGTGGTGGTCGGCCAGGCTGCGTATGAAACAGACAATCCGCTCTCTTAAAGTCATTTCGCCTATGCTCCAGGTGTTGCGGTCCAACTTCTGTATGGTGCCGCTGAGCATGTTGAGCAGGTTCATGCGGCAGATGTTGTACTTGCCTATTTCCGTATATACATACTGCTTGTCAATGAAAAGGAAATTCGCACGACCCACGGTACGGTAGCTGCGGCGGTACAGATTGTCGCGGCCAAACATGGAATATGGCTCAATGAGACAAGGCGCCTGGACCGTTTCGCGAAATTCGAAGCGGCCGTTTTCGCCCTTTCGGACACTTTCAACGGTTCCATTGATAAGGAACGCGAAACTGTTGCATCCTTCCTTGCAGCTGATCACTGTCTCACCGTCTTCATAACGCGCGAAATCAAGCTTGACCTTTTGAAGCAGACTGTCAAAATCGGCTTTTGTCATGCCTTGAAACAGAGGCAGTCCCAGTAGTGTGTCATACATTGAGTATTCCATGCCCCAAAGATAATGTTTTTTCACCTCAACTGATAGTGTGAAATGGGCTATTTACTATTTTTGTGAACAGATGACGGCTGTCTGACCTGTTTTTTCTCTTTATGCTGTAGCATTTCTCCGGTTCCGTTGTCTATTGTAGTGAAACATTGAAGCGATGGACAATAAGGAACGTCAGTTTACTGCTGTTGTGAACAAGCACAAGCGTACAATATATACGGTGTGCTACATGTTCTCCCATGACAAAGATGAGATTGACGACCTGTTCCAGGAGATACTGGTGAAAATGTGGAAGGGTTTTGAATCGTTCCGCGGCGAAAGCAGTATCAATACGTGGATTTGGCGTGTCAGCCTGAATACGTGTCTGAATTTTGAAAGAATGAAGACACGTGAAGGTGAGCGGGTGGGGCTTGATGTTGATATCATGACGGCCGATGATTCCGATTGCGATGCCATGCAGATAAAACAGTTGCGTGAAAGGATAGGCATGCTGGGATTCATTGACCGCAGCATAATCCTGCTGTGGCTGGAGAATATGAATTATGACGAGATAGGTGCCATAGTCGGCATCAGCGCAAAGAACGTATCGGTCAGACTGGTGCGCATCAGGGAAAAACTCAAGCACATGTAAAACGAACATCAGAATTATGGAGGAAAATATAGATATTACAGCTGAACTGGAGCAGTTGAGGTCCGATTACGCCGTACTCAAGAAAAGACTGGACGACCAGGAGATTATCAATGACGGTCTTCTGATTGATTCTATCCACAGCAAGGTGCGTGTCATTGACGGTCATGACAGAATTAACATTGCGTGCGCCATACTTGCGCTGTTCTTTTCGCCGGCATACCATTATATATTCAACGCTTCATGGTGGTTCTGCGGGGCTACCGCCGTTTTCATGGCATACGGATGCTTCTGCACGATCAGACGTCACAAAGATCTGTTCCTTGCCTACAAAGTGGGAAAGGATATGCTTCCCATTGTAAAAAAAATCAGGTATTTTCGCAATGAGTATGTGAATTGGCTCAATGTGGGACTTCCTTTGACTGCGGCATGGGCATTGTGGCTGTTCGTGGAAATTTTCCTGCATGCCGAAAACAGGCCGGCAGCCATATTCCTGTCAGGCTGTGTCGCTGCTGGGCTGTCTGTTGCCGGCGCCATAGGAATGCGCATGCGTGCAAGGGTGATACGTTCCTGCGATGCCGTCATCAGCCAGCTGAAAAAATGAACGGATATTGAAATGTGAATTTGTCAACAACAATAGAATATATGGAATACTTTATGTCACTTGAACCGTTGCAGAAGTTGTTCTGGTCTATAGCCGGAATAACCACTCTGATCTTTCTCATCCAGACAATCCTTACTTTCATAGGTTTGGGAGCTGACACTGACATCGATGCGGGTCCTGGTGGAATGGATTCAATGGGTGATTCCACTGAAGACGGAGGTCTCCATGGGGTTTTCTCGTTCCGCAACCTTGTGAATTTCCTTCTCGGATATGGTTGGGCAGGAGCGCTTTTTTATAATGAGATTCAGAAGGCATGGCTGCTGCATACTGTGGCAATAGTTACCGGACTGCTTCTTGTACTGGCGTTTGTGGCAATGTTCGGCGCCATCATGAAACTTTCGCATGACGGCAGCTTCAAGTTGTCCGAGGCTGTAGGTATGAAGGCATACGTCTATCTGCGCATTCCCGCTTCCAGGCAGGGACGCGGTATTGTCCAGGTCAGCGTGAAAGGGTCGGTCCACGAAATTGATGCCGTTACAGACAGCGGTGATATGATACCGACCGGCGGCTATGTCACAATAAAGGAGGCGCTTGGCGAAGACCTTCTGCTTGTCGAATGATTCAAAGATATATTTCAAACAGCAACAACCAATTAAAACAATATTATTATGAGCAATTTTCCCTTTTTGGTGGTGCTTTTCGTTGTGGTGCTTTTCATTCTGTTCGCCACAATCATCAGACGCTACCGCCGTTGTCCGTCGGACAAGATTCTTGTGGTTTATGGAAAGACCGGAGGAGGCAGTGCAAAGTGCATTCACGGTGGAGGCAAGTTCGTATGGCCTGTAATTCAGGATTATTCATACCTGAGCCTGACTCCCATATCGATCGATGCCAATCTGACCAACGCCCTTTCAAAGCAGAACATCCGAGTTGACGTTCCCTGTCGTTTCACAGTAGGTATATCAACTGAATCGGACAGCATGAACAATGCTGCCGAACGTCTGCTGGGTCTGAGCGCTGAAGAGATTCAGGAACTGGCACGTGATATCCTGTTCGGCCAGCTGCGTCTTGTCATCGCAACCATGTCAATCGAGGAAATCAACAGCGACCGTGACACTTTCCTTGAAAAGATAGCCAAGAACGTCGAGGTTGAACTCAAGAAGATAGGCCTGCGTCTCATCAACGTGAACGTGACCGATATCAAGGATGAGTCGGGCTATATCCAGGCTCTCGGTAAGGAGGCTGCCGCTAAGGCAATCAACGAAGCCAAGGTCAGCGTGGCCGAGCAGGATAGAAACGGTGAGATAGGTAAGGCCGAGGCTGTCAAGGAGACCCGTATCCGTACATCGCAGGCTAACGCTGTGGCTGTACAGGGTGAAAACAACGCTAAGGTTGAGATTGCCAATTCAGAGGCATACCGCCGTGAGAAGGAGGCCGAGGCCAACCGTCTGGCTGTGACCGCTGAAAAGGTCCAGCAGGCCAAGGCTCTGCAGGATGCATATATTGCAGAGCGTGACGCTGAAAACGCCCGTGCCGAACGCGAACGCTCAACTCAGATGGCCAACATTCTGGTTGCCCAGCAGGTTGAAAAGGAACGTATTATTGTTGCTGCCGAAGCTGAAGCTGAAAAGATGCGCGTAAGCGCCAAGGGTGAGGCCGATGCCATCTTCGCCAAGATGGAGGCCGAGGCCAAGGGTTACTATGAGATTCTGACCAAGCAGGCTGCCGGTTATGACAAGATGGTTCAGGCTGCAGGCGGCGATGCTGCAAAGGCATTCATGCTGCTCATGTCCGAGAAGATGCCGGAACTCGTCAAGACTCAGGTCGAGGCTGTCAAGGGCATCAAGTTCGACAACGTGACCGTCTGGGATTCAGGCAACAACGCCGACGGAAAAGGCTCTACCGCCAATTTCCTGAGCGGACTCATGAAGTCTGTTCCTCCAATGTCTGACCTCTTCAATCTGGCCGGTCTTGACCTGCCCAATTATCTGGCCAAGAAGCAGACCGATGACACAGTCGGACAGGCAGTCGAGGTTGCTGAAGACGGCAAAACCATCGTTGAGGTTGGCAATGACATCGCCTTCGCTGGCATTGAGGAAGCCAAGGGCATCGCCAACGGCCAGGGTCACTGGGACAGGATAGCCGAGCCAGTTGAGACCCGTATGGAGGCTGATGACATTGGCAGCGGTGTTGAACTCCTCGCCCTGGAAGCTCAGGACGGCAGGGGTAGCAGCCTTGACCTTCACAGCGGTGGTAGCCTCAACATCCGAGAGGAGGGCAGAGAGATTGCCTGCTGCATCGATCGTGGCCTGACCTTCGGCGGTAACGATTTCCTGAGCCACGCTTGCGAAGGTAGCGGCAGGTACTGCCTCAGCCACATCGTGAGACAACCAGTTCCACCCAGCACCGACGGCTGCATTGACAACCGACTGACGGATGGTATAGTGGAACTCGCTGATCTCGCTCTCGCGGCCTGTGTTGCCGCCCTGCATGACAATGACCTCGAACGCCACGCACGACCCCTC
>JAKSIQ010000059.1 GCA_024398755.1 Bacteroidaceae bacterium
GGATAGGGACGGAAGTGGTGCTGTAGGGCGCATTCCATCCCTATCGTAGGGGGTAACACGCGAGGAAACGTATTCTTGGGCGCAGGATAGGGACGGAAGTGGTGCTATAGGCGGGATTCCATCCCTATCGTAGGGGGTAGCACGTGAGGAAACGTATTCTTGGGCGCAGGATAGGGACGAAAGTGGTGCTGTGGGCGGGATTCCATCCCTATCGTACGGGGTGAAAATGGCAATATCGTACGGGGTGAAAATGGCAATATCGTGCGGGGAAAAATGGCGATATCGCGGGCGGAGTGGTGAGGATTGGTGCGATTCCAAGAGTGACAGGGTGAGATTTCAGGGGATGGCCTTTGATTTCCTGCGTATTTGGTGAAAATGACGCGAGTTTTATGTACGTTTGTTAGTCGGTAGATGTTTTGAAATGAAATCTCTGATGAATCTGAAATCTCTGATGTGAAATCTCTGATGAATCTGATAAAACTGTGTTTTTCTGTGATTGTTCTGTTGGGGCTTACAACGGCTTCTGACATGCATGACATACATGTCGCGGCCAGAAGCTGGAAGGAGGCTTCTGACATTGCGGCTTCTTTCTTGCATAGTCAGCAGGTCTCGTCAGGCGAGCATGAACTGCAGGTTCCGCAAAATGTTACCGGAAACACTGGCGCCAACGAGTCAGATGACGCATCGTCGGGCTCGCTGTTATTCGCAAACGCCACGCAGAATGGTGGGCAGGAGTCAGATGACGCATCGTCGGGCTCGCTGTTATTCGCAACCGCCACGCAGAATGGTGGGCAGGAGTCAGATGACGCATCGTCGGGCATACAGGCTCCGGTCAGTCTTTTGCATACGCGTTATAAAGTGAACCGCGGTCCGCATATTGTTGCGGCGGAACCGGCTTTCTACGCGTTCGGACAGAATGATGGCGGTTACGTGATAGTATCGGCCGATGACCGTACTGTGCCAGTGCTGGCCTATTCGCCTGATGATGAGTTCGATGCGGATGTTGTCAATCCTAATTTCCGCTTCTGGCTGGACATGCTGCAGCAGGATATTTCTGCCATTCCAGATGATGCTGTGTTCAATATGGCTGTCGGTAATGACGTGCCGGTGTCGGCCATCAGCCCTCTGCTTGTGAACAGTGCCGGCGTATATATAAACTGGAATCAGGGAGCGCCGTATAACAATCTCTGTCCCGTAGACAATTTGGACAATACGGTTTCAATGACGGGTTGTGTTGCCACTGCTGCCGCAATGGTCATGTATAAGTGGCGTTATCCTGAAAAAGGTACTGGCAGCAGGACATACAATTGGAATGACATCGTGCTTTGGAACAGCGAAAAGACAAGTCCTATCAGATATGAGGTTATAGAATTGTCTGCCGACTTTGGCAATACAGTGTATGACTGGGACAATATGTTGCCTGCTTATGCAAAAGTTCAGGCAACGGAACGGCAGAAGAATGCGGTTGCCACACTGATGTATCATTTGGGCGTTGCGTGCGATATGCAATATGGTGGAATTGGTAATTCCGGAAGTACATCATATCTGGAGGATATGGCTTCCGGCTTGGAAGAGTATTTCGGATACAAGTATGACAAGTTTGTCGTTACATGCTCAGCAATGGAATATGGTAGCCCATTTGTGCATGATACCGAAACCGGTGCGACCAAGTCGAAAATGGCCGCTTACATAAACTCTGATCTTGAAGCCGGGCGTCCGGTAATTATGGGTGGTGTCAGTGACAGTAATATGGGGCATGCATTCGTTTGCGACGGAAGGGATTCGCGTGGTTATTTTCATTTCAATTGGGGCTGGGATGGCCAATGCAACAATTATTGTCTGTTGACAGATATGATTCCTGATGGCTTAGGTGTCAATCTGTCATCAATGGTTGAAGCTGTTATTGGTCTGGAGCCCAAGGATTTGCCGGGTGACAGTAAAGTTGATGACATAACGTCTGACCGCATGCAGAATATGAAAATTCTGCGTGATGGCAGAATTATGATACTGCATGACGGTAAGGTATATGACACACAGGGTGTTGAATGGGAATGACAATTACAACTGAAACATTATATCCAATTATGCGTAAAATCATTTTTTCAGCCGCAGTTGCTGCCGCTATCGGGCTGAATGCTCAGGCACAGTCTGCACAACAGGCTTCAATTGACATTCAGAGTTCAAAGCCGAGCGGTATCATTGACGAGATGCTTTACGGACAGCTGTTCGAGCATATTTATTTTTCGGCCAACAACGGTGTGTGGCAGGAACTGATTCAGGAACGTTCGTTCGAACCCGAACAGTATCCGGGCATCCATCCGCGTGACGGTTACTTTGACGGATGGTTTATGGACGATGACATGGTGCTGCATTCGCCCACCCGCTATGAGCAGCCTTTGAAGATAGACAGCATAGAGACTTGTGACTTTGACCTGACCATGGATGTGAACTGGCGCAGTTACAAACTGGCTCGCCGTTCATGGAGCGGCGGTCTGCTGGACATAAGGTTCGCTTTCCGCAACAAGACCGATGGCTCACCTTATTATGTACGCATTCACGATCCGTACTATGAGGGTCGTACTTTCACTCCGGCACAGACCCAGTCGCAGATTGATGCGGCAAACGAGGCTGCCGCACGTGCCGCACTGCAGCAGCAGAGCGCAACGGCCGATTTCTCGATCTGTGCAATGGAGGAGCGCGAATCGGCAGGCTTCGGAGGCCGTCCTGGCCGCCGCATGAGCACGCTGACAGCGTTGGCATCGGCCCAGGCAACCAAAGAACAGGTCAATGAGGAGCAGCAGTGGCACAAACTGCGCGTTGAGAGCCGTGGCAGCAAGGCTACCGTATTCTGGGACGATAAGGAAGTGGTCAGCTATGACGGACTGGAGCAGGCTGACCGCAATTTCCTGACTTTCTGGGTAAATTACACCGAGGCAACATACCGCGACATAAAACTGACTGCAACAGACGGCAAGGTGCTGTTTGAAGGCACGCCGGGCGACGTTCAGATTCCCGATGTGGCACAGCAGTGGACCGCTTTCGGCGATGGCGGCAAGTACCGTCTGGTAAAGGACGATGCCGTGAACATGCGTTATTCGCAGGAGATAACTGCCGGCAAGAAGGAAGAGGCCGGCATTTTCCAGGGGCCTCAGGATATCATTCCAGGCGAAAAGTACGTGGGCTCGATTTATGCCAAGGGCAAGGGCGAGCTGATTGTGGGACTGCGCAATACCAGGGGCGAGTTTGTGGCCCGCCAGTCGCTTGGCAAGGTTGGCAAGGAGTGGAAGAAATATGAGTTCGAACTTGTACCGCAGAAAAGCGGTGACGGCGATTTTGCCATAGCCGTGAAGGGCGGAACGGTGCAGGTCGATATGGCTACCATGACCACTCAGACAGGTATTGATCTGGGCGGTTTCCGTCCGGACATTCTGCAGGCCGTCAAGGAACTGCATCCCAGCTGCATGCGCTGGCCGGGCGGCGGATACGTTGCGCAGTACAACTGGAAGTGGGGTATCGGCCCTCAGGAGGAGCGCGAACGCTGGCCGCACTGGATGTGGATGGACTATGACCAGAACTGCTTCGGGACCGATGAGTTCATACGCTTCTGCCGTGAAGTGAATTCGGAACCGATTATTGTTGTCAGCGTCAAGTTCGAGCGTCCCGAAGAGGAATTCCCCGAGATACTGCAGGATGCTCTTGACTGGCTGCGTTACTGCAACGAACCGGCAACCGGTGAGTGGGGTGCGAAACGTGCCGCCAACGGACATCCGGAACCGTACAACGTGAAGTACTGGGAGATTGACAACGAGATGTGGGAGATGGGCATTGAGCGTTATGAGAAGGCCCTGCGCATATTCTCGACCGAGATGCGCAAGATTGATCCGTCAATCAAGATCATTGCCTGCGGCGGTTTTCCCGAGGATGCCGATTTCATAAAGCGCAGCGGCAACTACTTTGACTATATGAGCCTGCACCACTACGAGCAGCAGGGCGGCTATGCAAGCGGTCCGGCCCGTCTGGGACAGCAGTATGACCGTTATGCACAGATGTTTGCCGAAGGTCCGAACCCCAACTGCAAGCTGTTCATATCGGAATGGAACCTGAACAGCACCGACTGGCGCACAGGTCTGTTTGCAGGCGGTTTCCTGAATATGGCCGAGGCCCGCGACGTGGTTGCCATGGGCGCCGCAGCACTGTTCCTGCGCCGTACCGATTCGCCTGACTGGAACAACGCTTTCATCAACTTTGACTACAAGGATCTGTTCAAGGCCCCGAACTGCCAGGTTACCGAACTGTGGTATGACCATTTCTCAAAATACCGTCTGGCATACAGCGGTGAGACAGCCGGCCTG
The DNA here is from genome assembly GCA_024398755.1 of Bacteroidaceae bacterium. Classification (GTDB taxonomy): domain Bacteria; phylum Bacteroidota; class Bacteroidia; order Bacteroidales; family Bacteroidaceae; genus Colenecus. Next base: position 4,353 of record JAKSIQ010000059.1, read on the forward strand.
AGCATCAGCACCACGCTGTCAGAGAACGGCCGCGACGTGATTGTCAAGATTGTGAATACCGGAAACGATGCCGTTGCTCTTGAAGTGAACGGTGACTGGAAGGGATTGGGCGAAGGTGTGTTTGATTTCTATGCACCTGGCAGCCTGACGGCGGCGAACAGCATGGAGGACAAGAATGCCGTAGCATTGCAGCACTCAAAGCCTTCGATTGCCGACGGTGTCGCCACATTGACTGTCCCGGCCCTCAGCGCCGGAGTGCTGACCCTTACGAAGCAGCAGTAATTGGGCTGGCCTTTACAGGGCGGGTCTTGTCTTTGAAAGGAAGTTCTGGAGTTTCAGGTCGCGTTCGGCCAGAAACTCCTTTGCTTTTTCTGTGTCGGGGTTGAGGGGCCGATGTGCCATGAGGGCTCGAAGGCCGGCGGCTTCGTCAAGAAGCGGGCGCTGTTTGGCATCGAAACCCCATTCCATGAAGCGGTCAAAGATGATGTCGGCCGCCAGCTGTGAGGGATGGAGCATGTCGTCGGCGTAGAAGCGGTAGTCACGCAGTTCATCCATCATTATTTCGTAGGCAGGGAAATAGTGGGCGTTCTCGAACCGGTTCACTATGCGGTCAACGGCCAGGAGCAGGGTGGATTTGCTGAGCTGGTTTTCGTGCAGACCGTCGGCCAGGTGACGGACCGGACTGACGGTGAAAATCCACTGGCGTTGCGGATTGCCGCCAACGTAGTGCCCAAGTGCCTGAACGCATTCGTCAACGTTCAGACGACGGCGCTCAAAGCGGCTCTGCGGCAATTTGTGGCAGTTGGAAACGACCATGCCACTGTCCTTGTCGGCATAGACATACGCGCTGCCGAGCGTTACCACAACCCAGCCTTTGCGTTCGTAGAATTCGCTTGCTACGGCCAGTTCACGGTTGGCATTGTCCAGAAATTCCCGGGCCGATGGCCTGGCAAAACTGCTGTGGTGGTGAAATGAGCAGAAACCGGCAGAGGTTTCTATGACATCGGCCGGCATGAAACTGCATTCGTTCGGGTTGATGCTGTAGCCCTCAAGGCTGCCAAGGCAGTCTGCTATGGAGCAGGGGTTGAACAGTACGCCGAACGGGTTGACCAGGGTGTCAAGGTAGTGCTCCTGACAGCGGCGGCCTATTTCCTGTGCAAAGCATGAGCCCACGAACATTATGGAATTGTGGGCAGGCCCGGCCGATGTGGAGGCGGAGACCTGACCATCCTGACAGCCGCAGGGGTAGCCGAATTTCGGCTCCATGGGCTGGATTTGGACTGCGGTTTGCAGCTTTGTCATAAGAAGGACAGTTATTTTGTAATGCCTTGGTAGGTGGCGCAGGCTTCCTTGTACGACTCCATGTCGCCTATGTCAAAGCGTGTGCCCGGCATGAGCATGGCATGGACCGGAGTCTGGGTGATGAGCCAGGCAATGTAACTGCCGGGAGCGTCGACACCGCAACCTTTTTCAATGCCTTTGGCAACGAGTCTTGCATCGGCCTTTGTATAGTAATAGAATGGAGGACAGCACCAGTTGGACTGCGGTTGTGCAGGCTTTTCCACCATGTCTGTTATGAGGTCGTTGTCATCGACATCAAGAACTCCGCTCTTGGTGAGTCTTGTGCGGTCGGCTACATAGAAGCGCATCACGCACGATGTGCCTTTCTGTTTTGCGTAATCCAGGAACTTGCCAAGTGAGAAGTCAAGGATGGTGTCGCCGGCAATGACCAGCAGCTCGTCATCAATGCCAAGCTTGTCAATGGCGTACTGGATGTCGCGGACGGCGCCGAGGCGCGTTTCGTTGGTGCTGGTTCCGTCATCGACCACAGTCATCTTCTGGCTTCTGGTGGCAGCCCACTCTTCGAAATGGCCGGCAAACTTGTGGTTAGAGATGACAACGTATTCGTCAACCAGACCGGTGCGGTCTATGTCATCGACCAGCCAGTCAAGTATTGATTTGTCACCTACCTTGAGAAGGGGTTTCGGAAAGTTTTCGGTCAGCGGGTACAGCCTTGTGGCATAGCCGGCTGCAAGAATAAGGCATTTCATATTCGGTTGTATTCAGAGTTCATTCAAATCCGTTCGGGTTGTTCTTCTGCCAGTTCCAGCTGTCCCTGCACATTTCGTCAATGCCGAACTGTGCTTTCCAGCCCAATTCACGGAAGGCCTTTGAAGGATCGCTGTAGCATGTGGCAATGTCACCTGCGCGGCGGGGCTTTATGGAATACGGTACAGGCACACCGTTCACACGCTCGAACGCCTTGACTATGTCAAGTACGGAGTAGCCCTGCCCGGTGCCCAGGTTGTACAGACCGAGTCCGCATTTTGCCTGTATTGCCTTGAGTGCGGCAACGTGGCCCGATGCCAGGTCGCAGACGTGGATATAGTCGCGTACACCGGTTCCGTCGGGGGTGTCATAATCGTTGCCGAAGACACCGAGTTCAGGGCGTCTGCCTATGGCCACCTGGGTTACGTATGGCATCAGGTTGTTGGGGATTCCATTGGGATTCTCGCCTATCAGTCCGCTGGGGTGGGCACCGATAGGGTTGAAGTAACGCAGCAGAACGATGTTCCACATGGGATTGGCCTTCTGCATGTCGGTTAGAATCTGTTCCAGCATGCTTTTGGTCCAGCCGTAGGGATTGGTGCAGACACCTTTCGGGCATTCTTCGGTAATAGGTATGAAGGCCGGATTGCCGTAAACCGTGGCGCTTGATGAGAATATGAGGTTTCTGCAGCCGTGGGCTTCAAGGGCCTGCAGCAGGACAAGTGTCCCGTTTATGTTGTTGTCGTAGTATTCGGTTGGCTTGGAGACCGATTCACCGACAGACTTGAGTCCTGCAAAATGTATGCAGGCATCGAATGTGTATTGGTCAAGTACATTGTCAAGACCCTTGCGGTCTCTTATGTCAACTTTGTAGAATGGGGTTTTTACTCCCGAAATGCGCTCGACCCTGTTCAGGCTTTCGGGGTTGGAGTTTGAAAGGTTGTCAACCACAACGGCAGTATGTCCTGCCTTGTACAGCTCAATAAGAGTATGGGAGCCGATGAAACCTGCTCCTCCGGTTACAAGAATATTCACTGGCGTAATTCTGTTTTGTCAAGTATGCAAACTTACAAAAATCCGGCTGGAATTCAGTCGGATTCAGGTAAGTTTTCGCGTGGCATCAGCCTGATGCGTTCGAAAATGGCGAACAGGTCATCAAGGGTTTCGGCGCGAAGCATCTCGATGCGGGTATGACGGAAGTCGGGTATTCCCTTGAAGATGGGGCTTTGGGCCAGATGCCGGCGTATATGGACTATGCCGCGCCGTTCGTCAAGGCGTGCCACGCTGTCAAGTGCCTGCTGCTTTATGACGTCCAGCTTCCAGTCAAAGCCCGGGTCCGGCATGAGTTTGCCGGTATCCAGATAATGGCGTACCTCCTTGAAAATCCAGGGACGGCCGAAACTGCCGCGTCCTATCATGACGGCATCGACCCCGTAACGGTCAAAGCATTCTTTGGTACGCTCGGGAGTGGTCACGTCGCCGTTGCCTATTATGGGGATGTGCATGCGGGGGTTGTTTTTCACCTCGCCTATCAGTGTCCAGTCGGCCTGACCGGTGTACATCTGGGCGCGGGTGCGTCCGTGGATGGTCAGTGCCTGTATGCCGCAGTCCTGCAGGCGCTCGGCCAGATCGACTATGATTTTGCTGTCATCGTTCCAGCCCAGACGGGTCTTGACGGTGACGGGAATCTTGACGGCATCGACTACGGCTTTGGTGATTTCCAACATCTTGGGCACGTTCTGGAGCATGCCCGCACCGCCGCCTTTGCCGGCGACTTTCTTTACCGGGCATCCGAAATTCAGGTCAAGCACGTCGGGCCCTGCCGCCTCGGCCATCTGTGCTGCGCCCACCATGGCATCGGTCTTTGTACCGTATATCTGGATTACTACGGGGCGTTCCTCGTCACACAGCTGGAGCTTCTGCATGGAGCGGTTGACTTCGCGTACAAGCGCATCGCTTGAAATGAATTCGGAATAGACCATATCGGCCCCGAATCGCTTGCACATGAGGCGGAAAGCGGGGTCGGTCACGTCCTCCATCGGGGCCAGAAACACCGGCCTGTCACGAAACTCCAAGTTACCGATTTTCATATCAGTGCAAACCCTGATTTTGCAGAGTGGTTCACTGCACCGGGGTTTGTATTGCAAAGGTAATAAATTTGTGCAGACAGTGAAAGTCCAATGCCACGCTTCCATCTCCCCACCACTCTGTTTCCACCACTGCTACGCGCCACCACACCCCCTGGGATAGGGACGGAAGTGGTGCTGTGAGCAGGATTTCATCCCTATCGTGCGGGGTAAAATGGCGATATCGCGGGCGGAGTGGTGAGGATAGGGACGGAAATGGTGCTGTGGGCAGGATTCCATCCCTATCGTGCGGGGTAAAATGGGGATATCGCGGGCGGAGTGGTGA
>JAKSIQ010000006.1 GCA_024398755.1 Bacteroidaceae bacterium
AAAACAGGCGTATTCACTCACCGCGGGCTGGAAAATGGCTGGCCCGTGAGTAAAACAGGCGTATTCACTCACCGCGGTCTGGAAAATGGCTAGTCCGTGAGCAAAACAGGCGTATTCACTTACCGCGGGCTGGAAAATGGCTAGTTCCGTGAGCAAAACAGCCCAAATCACTCACCGCTGGAGAAATCGATGCCGTGTTTCTTTATTGCAATTATGCAAAGTTAGAAAATGGTCGATGGTAACAGATGTGCTAAGCGACCGATGAGAACAGAATACTCAGTTATTCGGGAAATTGGAATCATTGATTTTCCTGTCCATCCAGTTCCACCTGTCAATAAGGCCTTTCTTCATATTGTTGACTGCATCCTGGAACGACATGTACTCATCATTGTTATGTCCGCCGCTGTGAACAATAGGGAACCAGCCTTTTCCATTCTGACTGTTCTCGGGCATTGTAGCATTGCACTGTTCCGACAGTCTTATGACGTCGGCCATCTGGTCAATATAAGCGGTATCGGCCAGGAACTGGCCCTTCAAGGTGTTCCAGCGCTCCTTAAAACGGTATTTGAAGTATGCGTCATTCAACAGATAGTAGTAATAGAATTCAGAATCGTATCCATGTTTGGTTATGCCGACCCAGCCTTGGGCACGCTTTGGATCGAATGTCATATAGTCAAAATCCCACAGATGGCCGAACACCAATTTGCCACCATTGTCAATATTGTCAATATGAAAATACATGCTGTGAGTACCATTGACAGGATAGCTGTTATAAAAGTCCAGATTTCCAGTAAGTTCCTGAATGAGTGCATAATCAATGCACTGATCAACATCCAGATAGTTTGAATACTGCTGTTTGATTGTCCTGTCTGTGATTCTCGGATCGACAATATTCTTGAGGCTCTGCTCAAATGTATTGATGAATGTTTCCACTTTCTTAAGAGCTGTTGGCGTCATCAATGCGCCATCAGGCTGTTTGAAAGCATAAGGAACATTTAAAACATTTGAAACGAAGCCGCCATTCACAGGAATCAGTCCATTGTTGCGTTCTTCATAATAATAGGCATCACTCTCCAAAAGGAAACCGCTTTCTCCAGGATTGGCTGGATCCGGATCGTTAATGCTGATTCGGTTTTTGCCAATTTTTCCCTGTTCACACAGATAATAATTGCCTCTGTACTTGCCGTTCAGTTCCAATTCAACGAACTGTCCTTTTATCACATAGTCCTGACTGGTATGACTGGCAAGCCTGAATGTAACATCATTCCTCATCAATGTGCGGTCTTTGAAATTGGCAAGCAGACACCAGCGCTTATGCTTGGGCATTCCAAGAATTTTGTCTTTCTCATCCATTTTCAATGCATACGACTTTTTCTCTGTATCAGTCCAAGAGGCATTTCCACGACCACGCATGCTCATTGTGTCTTCATAATTGACACTTCCATTTGGGAGTTCAATGCGCATGGAACAATTTGAAATCCATTCCGTCTTACTGGTTATACCTATTCCTTCTGGAGTCTGGATTCTGACAATTGGAAGTCCCGTATTCATGACTCTTACGGAATAGCTTTTGAAAATACCATATGTCCATGCCTGAATTGACAATGGTTTTGAAAGATCGTATTCCTTTTTATTGACGAACTTTTCACCATTTATAATAACACTGTCACAATGGTAACGGGGGCTTGTCTCCACATTAACAACCAGTTTCGAAAAATCGGTCATTGTTGGCATTATTGCAGAATACTCATTCCTGAGCTCGTCAAATGTCAATTTTACAAACGGATCTATAAAATAGACACTCAATTGTGGATTACTTGCAGTCTTAATGGAAACCAGTTCAGAAACACAGATTGAATCAGCCCATTCAATACCGAAACGCATATTGGCCGAGTACACTTTTTTCAGAACTACTCCAACATTCCATGTGCTGTCAGACAACAACTCAAGTTTTGCAATTTTGCATGCGTTGCTGATATTGCCTGATTCATCGACAGCCACTATGCTTTCTTCATAATCACGCGGAAGGAACCACGGAACTGTTCTGATTGTAAAATGCGCCGTGTCGTCGTCAAATCTGTATGCCACATTGTCCGATTCAAGTCCGATGGAAATATGATCAGGGAACTTTTCCGGATTCGATGTTTCAGGATTGTCACTGTTATTCAGAGTATCATCATCGCACGATGCAAATGAAGCAGCAAAAGATATCAGAGTGATAAAATATGCCAGATGAAGAAATTTAAAAGACTTCATTGCCTTTCGACGTTTTTCCAAAGCAAAAGATTATTTAAATACACGGTCAATCAGTGACACGAACTCACGGTATGCTGAATAATTTTCCAGTTCTGAAAGCGATGCAGCCAGACCGCGATAATGCCATTCGTGATCGGCCTTGCCGCCAGGAGCATGAAAACGGCTCCACAGTTCATCGCCAATCTCCATATAGTCCCTGCAGATGGCACGCATGTTTGAAAGTTTGTCCCCCAAGGCTACCATTTTCGATTCGAGCGATGCTTTGGCAAGCCTGTCAATGGCGGCCTGCTTGCGTCCGCGCCAGCTGTCTTCTTCGCTTACGCCGGCCACAATCTCGTCGCTTTCTGAAATCACGACCGATGCCACGCGGTCTCCGAACTCGGCGCGTATGTCATCGGCCGTAACGTCGGTATCTTCAACCGTATCATGAAGAATGGCAGCCGCCAGAAGTTCCTGATCGGGAGTCATTGTAGCCACTATTTCAACCGCCTCCATAGGGTGGACAATGTAGGGGAAGCCTTTTCCACGGCGTTCAGTATCTGCATGAGCCTTCACGGCGAACACTATCGCCTTGTCAAGCAGAGAAGTGTCAAGATATTTATTTCCCATAGCACAAATCTTTATAATAATGTGACAAAAGTAATTGATTTCTATTGAAAAGCAAGACGCGAACCGGCAGAGTCTTCGGCGTCATCGGCATCATTTTCGGCTGGAGACAGTATGCTGTTGATTGACTTGTTCTTTGAGTATCGTACCCCAAGAGTACAAAGGTCATTAATGCGTTTCACTACATTGCCCTTGCCGTCATAAAGCTGTTTCCGTGCATCTTCAAATGCCGCTACAGACTGGTCCAGTCCCCTCCGTATTGCGGCCATGGAGTCTGAGAAGCCAGTGAACTTGTCATACAGAGCACCGGCGGTTTCAAGTATCTTCTGTATGTTCTTTTCCTCGTTTTCCTTCTGCCACAGACCGTTTATGAGCTGGAGAGTCAGCATCAGGTTGGTGGGAGTGAGAATGACCACGCCCTTGTTGTACGCATACTGGGCAAGATCCGGATTATGGCGCATTGCCAGAATATAAGCGCCTTCGTTAGGCACAAACATCAGCACTGTACCATACACGTTCTTTTCCAGTTTGTGGTATTCCTTGCCGGCCAGACGGTCCACCTGGGCCTTGACGGACTTGAAGTTCTGTTCCAGGAACCTGTCAGCATCGGTCTTGTCGGCTGCCTCAAGATAATTGGCATAGGCGGTCAGTGACACCTTTGAGTCGATTATGATTTCGCGGTTTCCGGGGCACATTATATAGACATCGGGGCGCTGTTCACGGCCTTCCTCGTCCTTTGAACTTGACTGCACCCTGTAGTTCACGTTTTCCACCATTCCGGAATTCTCCAGTATCTGCTGAAGCACCCGTTCGCCCCAGTCGCCATGCACCTTTCCGTTCGACATCATGGCGTTTGCCAGTTTGTCCGATGCGGCGCCAATCTGCGACGCCTGTTCCGCAAACCTTTTCATCATGTCAGACAGATGGGCCTCTTTGGCGGCACCATCTTCACGGTTCCTGTTCAGCTGTTCATGCAGTCCTTTGATTTCATCTCTCAGGGGCTTCATGATGGTTTCCATCTGGGCATCGTTTTCCTTCTTCAGTTCGTCCTGACGCTTTTTCAGCATTTCCTGGGTCCTGAGATCCATGCTGTCCTGGAACAGTTTCATCTGTTCGGCTGTCTGGTTCTTCTGCTGTTCCAGTTGGGCAGCATGCTGGCTTTTGAGTTCCTCAATCTGAGTTCCGTACTGGGCACGCAGTTCCTGGACAAAGCGCTCGTTGACAGCGTTTCTGTCTTCAAGCTGTCTCTGAAGTGCCTGCTTTTCCACTTCAAGACCCGCGCCCCTGCGTTCAGACCGGCTTCTGACTGCAAAAAACGTGGCTGCTGCGGCAACGACGGCTGCAATAATGCATACTGTAATCGATACTGTCATAATGTACAAATATACACACAATCTTTGGACGTATTGGAATTTATGTCTTCTTTTGCACATTACTAACTTATAACTTCTAACTTACAACAGTATGCGAAAATTTTCCATGCCGGTGTGCATTGCCGCAGCCGCTCTGCTGCTAACGGGATGCCAGCACTACGATTATCCGTTCCAGAACCCGCGTCTTTCTGTTGACAAGAGGGTGGAGGACCTTCTTTCAAGGCTCACTCCCGCCGAAAAAATCGGCCTTATGATGAACGGTTCAGTTTCAGTTGACAGCCTTGGCATTCCTGCCTATAACTGGTGGAACGAGGCCTGCCACGGTATCTGCTATGACGATGTTACCGTATTTCCGCAGGTAATTGCCCTGGGTGCCACGTTCGATGCCCCGCAGCAGTATGAAATCTATTCGGCCGTGTCCGATGAGGCGCGTGCCGTATGGAACACCACCGACCATAACCAGTTTGGCGTAAACCAGCCGAACGGCAGCATTTGGCATCAGGGACTGTCATTCTGGTGTCCGAACGTGAACATTTTCCGTGACCCGCGCTGGGGACGCGGTCAGGAGACCCCTGGCGAAGACCCGTATCTGAACTCTGTCATGGGTACACAGACCGTCAAGGGCATGCAGGGCAATGACAAGAAATACTACAAGCTGCATTCATGCGCCAAGCACTTTGCCGTACACAGCGGACCGGAGCCTCTGCGCCACCAGTTCAACGTAAGCGTATCGGGCCGTGACATGTACGAGACATACCTGCCGGCATTCAAGGCACTTGTCCAGGACGGCAATGTACAGGAAGTCATGTGCGCATACCACCGTCTTGACAATGACCCGTGCTGCGCCAGCAATTTCCTGCTGCAGGACATTCTGCGTGACAAGTGGGGTTTTGACGGACTGGTAGTGTCAGACTGCGGCGCCGTATCGGACTTCTACAACAAGAGCCAGCACGGCACACATCCCGACAAGGCAAGCGCATCGGCCGATGCAGCCCTGTCAGGCACCGACATTGAGTGCGGAACCAACTATCTTTCACTGGTCGATGCCATTGAGCAGGGTCTGATTTCCGAGGCCGACATTGACGTGAACGTACGCCGCATTCTCAAGGCACGTTTCGAGTTGGGTATGTTCGATCCTGCCGAGATGCTTCCTTGGGCAGACCTCGGTCTTGATGACTTGAGCAGTCCCGAGCACACTGCACTTGCCGACAAGGCAGCCCACGAAGCCATTGTCCTTCTGAAGAACAGCGACAACCTGCTGCCTCTCAAGAATGAGAACATAAAGATTGCAGTTGTAGGTCCGAATGCCGACGACGCGCGTGTTATTCTTGGCAACTACAACGGTTATCCTTCAAAGGCCAACACACAGACCATTCTGGGTGCCATCCGTGCAGCCGCTCCGAATGCCGAAATAATTTACGAAAAGGGTTGTGACCTCAACGAGGAATTCCTGACCACACATTATGTTCCGATGCTGAATGACGGCAATGGTCTGCATGCCGAATACTACAACAGCACCGACTACAGCGGCGACATAGCAGCAACGGCCAACTACAACGAGAAAGTGAACCTGAACACCACATCGCCAGCTCTCGCACACGAGGACTGCCCGTGGGAGCCGGGTCTTAACCAGACCGGTTTCAGCGCAAAGTATTCAGGAAGTTTCACAGCCGACTACACAGGCGAAATGAATTACTCGGTACGCGGCAGCGGCCAGTACGTGTTCACTGTTAACGGTGACACCATTTCAAAACAGCAGGGCGGCCGTGGCGGCTTTGGCGGATTCGGTGGTTTCGGAGGCTTCGGCGGTTTCGGACGCAATGCCAAGCCTACCACATTCGCTGTAACTGAAGGCCAGACATATGACATCTCAATAGAGCTTGTACAGCCCGAGGCAAGATCGGCATCGTTCTCGTTCGACATCTACAGCCGCGGACCGGTCAATCTGGAGAAGGTTGTCAGCAGAGTGTCATCGGCCGATGTCATTGTCATGGTCAGCGGCATTTCAAGCGACATTGAAGGCGAGGGCCATGACCGTTCAAGCATTGAGCTGCCTGAAATCCAGCAGCAGTTGCTCCAGTCTGTAGCTGCCATAGGCAGGCCTGTCGTTCTTGTAAACGTATCGGGCAGTGCCGTAGGTTTCGGCAATGTTGAAAGCAGTTACGACGCTCTTATTCAGGCATGGTACGGCGGTCAGGCTTGCGGCAAGGCTGTTGCAGACGTGCTGTTCGGCAACTACAACCCGGCAGGACGCCTTCCTGTAACATTCTACGCATCGACCGAACAACTGCCTGACTTCCAGGACTACAGCATGCAGAACCGCACATACCGCTACTTCCAGGGCGAACCTCTGTACGCTTTCGGTTACGGTCTGAGCTACACCACATTCGAATACGGCGAAGCCAAGGTTGCCGGCAAGCCCGAATCGATGAAACTGAGCGTTCCTGTTACAAACACCGGTTCAATGGACGGTGACGAGGTTGTCCAGGTTTACGTCAAGTCCCTTGACGATGCCGGTGCACCAATAAAGTCACTGTGCGGATTCGCACGCGTGAACATTGCAGCCGGCAAGACCGCCACAGTCAGCATCGACCTGAACAAGAACACGTTCTACTCATACGACAGCGAAAAGGATGACCTGTCATTCAAGTCTGGCCGTTACCAGCTGCTGTACGGCCCGTCGTCACTCGACGCCGACCTGCAGGCCATTGACCTGACACTGTAAACCGGCACATCAAATCAGCATGGAGTGGGGGCTGTCCATCGCAGACAGTCCCCACTTTTTTTTTGCAGCCCGCTAATCACCGTTCCCGACTGAGCAACTGCAGTGCTTCTTGGTGGAAAGTTTGTTTCATGCCACGTAGTGCCGAAGCGAATTTTTTGATAAATTGCGGCAATTTTCAAACAATCCAAAAACCAATTGATAGCAATGAGAAAACTGACATTGTTGTTTGCTGTTCTGGCATCGGGAACACTGATGGCTCAGAACCGCCCCGGGGCTCCTGCCCAGGCTCAGGCTTCAGGCCCTGTACATCCTGTATTTGACAACTACGTCCAGCCGGATGTGTCTTTTGACGTGTATTTCACAGAAGCAAAGTCAAAGCCGGCCGTTCCTGACAGCAAAGGCTTCATACGCCGCTGGACACTGCTTGAACCAATCTCCAAGCAGGAAATCAGTTCAAACACCCTGTTCACCGATTCATGGCTCAGGACAGAGTTCGCAAAAGAGTATTTTGAAGGCCAGAACAGCGTTCTTCCGAAGGACGGCGATTCCGTTACCGTAAAGATACCGAGACGTGCCGCACGCGGTGGTATGGGCATGCGTATGGGTGGCATGGGCGGCCCTCAGGCACCACAGCAGGCACAGGCTCAGCCAGCCGCTCAGCCGGAATATACTGAAGTGAGTCTGAAGTGGCACAGCGTTGACAGCAAGCGTTACAATGTGAAACTGTACCGTTTCGCAAAGAGCCTTGGGCAGCGTCCTACCGAAGGTCTGTTCCTTGGTGTCACCGTGGTCAACGCTCCTGAAGACATGACAGTACGTCTGGCCGCAGGTTCAAATTCCGCTTCAATGTGGTGGGTCAACGGTCAGGAAGTCCTGCTTCTGTCAGGCGACCGCCGTATGGTTGTCGATGACGGCGTTTCAAAGGAATTCACCCTCAATAAAGGCGCCAACATTGTACGCTGTTCAGTCATCAACGGCCCGGGCATGAGTGACTTCTGCATGCGTTTCATCGGCCAGGACGGCAAGCCCGTAACCAATCTCACAATCACCAACAAATAATGCGAAAAGCTATGAAAAAGATATTTGCAGCAGCTGCATTGTCAGCATTGACACTCGGAGCATACGCTCAGATTACAGGTGATATATTCATTCATGACCCATCGACCATTGTAAGATGCAATGGAATTTACTACACGTTCGGAACCGGTAGCGGCGGTCTTATGTCAGATGACGGCTACACATGGCGTTCAGGTGCCGTTAAGCCCGGTGGCGGTGTGGCCCCCGATGCCATGAAGATTGGTGACCGATACCTTATTACCTATAGCGGAAACTTTCCCGGCACTCAGGGCAAGACCCATGGCGTATGCCAGACCATGTGGGCCACTACGCTGAATCCCGATTCAGTTGACTACTCTGCCGAAGAGCTGGTTGCATGGGCCGGAGCCGATGACGACTGCTACAGCATTGACCCAGCACTTCTGCTTGACCCTACAACCGAACGTCTGTGGATGTCATACGGCACATATTTCGGAGCCATCCGTATTGTGGAGCTCGACCCAAAGACCGCCAAGCGTCTGCCAAAGAGCGAGCCTGTTGACGTAGCCATTGACTGCGAGGCTCCTGCCCTGATGTATCACAACGGCTGGTACTATCTGCTTGGTACTCATGGAACATGCTGCGACGGTGTCAACTCGACATACAACATTGTATGCGGCCGTTCACGCGAAGTTACCGGTCCGTACGTTGACAATGTAGGCCGCGACATGCTTGAAGGTGGTGGCAAGATGGTCCTGTCAGCTGGAAACCGTGTGACAGGTCCAGGACATTTCGGCCGTTACATTGAAGAGGATGGTTGCGAAAAGATGTCATGTCACTTTGAGGCCGATTTCGATCGCAGCGGCAAGAGCGTTCTCGGCATACGCGCACTTCTGTGGAAGAACGACTGGCCTGTTGCTGCCGATCCGTTCAAGGAAGGCACTTTCGAGATTGAGTCAGAGCGTCGTGGCTATGCCCTTGAACTGGCTGTTGACTTTGTCAGGATGCAGGGTGCAGGACGCGGATTCGGTAACGCATCGACCCCGGACGTTCCGCTGCAGACCCAGATGCTGGCCGACGTGATAGGTGACTGGCCAAAGGGCAACATTGACATACGTCTGAACGACTACATGTTCCGTCCTCACCAGAGATGGACCGTTACCGCAGTAGGCGACAAGGGCGGCTATCTTGGCGCACCTTACTACAAGATTACCATTGAAGGTACCAACCGCGCACTGGCCGCCACTGCCGACGGTGAACTGACATCGGTTCCGCAGTACACAGGCGCCCCGGAACAGTTGTGGAGAATAGAGCAGCTCGTTGACGGCACATACCGTATAATCAGCGAAAAGGTTCCCGGCAAGGAGGGCCAGCAGTTTGCTCTGGTCTGCACGGGTGACTGCTCGCTGACCCTTGGCAAGTACGACTTCAACGACGTGAACTGCAAGTGGAATTTCCGCGACAGATAATCTGACCGCACAGTCTGAAAAAACAGCAGCCACCCCAATTCCGGGATGGCTGCTGTTTCCGTCAATTTTGCTACCTTTGCAACCGCTTGTAAATAATAGTTGAGATGATCTGGATTGTAATGCCTATTCTTATTGTCCTGATGTTCATGCTTGGCATAGGACTTGACAGAAATTCTTTTGCTGAACTGAAAAAACAGCCATGGTCTGTCCTGGCAGGACTATTCGGACAGATTGTTGTGCTGCCGGCTATAGCCTTTGCGCTTGGCATCTGGCTTGAGCTGCCACCGGTATATTTTCTAGGCCTTATGCTTGTTGCCTGTTCACCAGGAGGAAGTTCGTCTAACGCCTTTTCAATGCTGGCAGGCGGAAATGTGGCACTTTCGGTCACCCTGACTGCCTGCAGCAGCATTATAACGCTGTTTACGCTTCCACTTATCATGACATTTTTTGCCTCATACATATCGGTAAACAGCGATGTCACAGTTGTACTGCCTGTAGGAAAGCTCATTATGCAGAATATTGTACTCATTTTTGTACCGATTATTCTGGGCATTCTGTTCAGGGTTGCAAAAGCCGATTGGGCACATGCAGTGGAAAAGGTTCTCAAGAAATGTGCTTTCCCCGCTCTCATGCTGCTTGCATTGGTTTTCTTCCTGCAATATACAAAGGAAATAATTGCAAGCTTCACGACTCTTGGACTGGCAGCCGGTCTGCTCATACTGTGCGCAATGCTGGCAGGACAGTTACTGAACTGGCTTTTCGGATTTTCAAAAGCCGTAAGCCGGACAATAAACATTGAAATTGGCATGCAGAATGCTGCTCAGGCCATTGCCATAGCAACATCGCCATTCATATTCAACAATGTCAGCATGGCACTTCCAGCAATAATATACGCGCTTCTCATGAACGTGATTCTGCTGACTTACGTATGGTTTATAAAACGTAAAGACAAATGAAACAGGACTGGAAACCGGGAACGATGATTTATCCGCTGCCTGCCGTCATGGTAAGCTGCGGTGCAACACCTGAAGAGTATAACATTCTTACCGTGTCATGGACAGGTACCATTTGCAGCGATCCTGCAATGTGTTACATTTCGGTACGTCCGGAGCGGCATTCGTATGACATAATAAAGCGTAACGGATGCTTTGTGATAAATCTGACAAACAAGGCTCTGGCACGTGCCACAGACTTCTGCGGAGTCCGCTCAGGCCGCGATATTGACAAGTTCAAGGAAATGAAGCTGACACCTGGCAAAGCGCATTTCGTTGCAGCGCCCACAATCGAGGAATCGCCTGTTTCAATTGAATGCGAGGTGGTTGAAATAAAGCCGCTCGGTTCACACGATATGTTCATAGCCAAGGTGGTGAACGTACAGGTTGACGAAAAATACATTCTTGAAGACGGCAAGCTTGATATGGCAGCCATGAACCTGATAGCCTATACGCATGGCGAATACTTTGACGTAAGTAATCCGAAAGGGTTCTTCGGCTGGTCGGTGCGAAAGAAGAAGGTTATCAAGCGTGAACGTAAGTGAACACGCACACACCGTCTTTTCAGAATCCGAAAGTCTGCCTTATTACGCGTTCAAAATGCGGGAACAGAGCCCCGCAGTTGTGCGCCACCAGGAACAGTTTCAGCGAAGTGTAGGGTAGGACACCCTCAAAAACGGCCTGGGGTGTGGCTCCAGGACCGAACCACTTTTCGGCAGCACGGTCATCGGAATAGAAGTATTCGTCAACGAACACATCCCACACGGCACGGGTCTGACCGCCTGTCAGATGAAAACTTTCCTTACGGAAGTCCTCATCGGAAAAGAAGCAGACAATCTGCATCATTCCAATGTCAAGAAGCGGGCATCCGCGTGCGAACATTCCAAGATCAATGAAATTGACAGTATGCGGCTGGCTAAGCGGCGCTCCTGCAGGAAGTGTGGATATGAGGTTCCCCACATGAAGGTCACCGTGGACAGCTGTGTCGCAGTCAGGGACAAGATCAAGGAAGTCGTTCATCATTGACTTTTCGCTGTCGTTGAACACCTTGTCAAAGTTCAGAAAATAACGGAACTGTTCTTTGGCATCTGGGAACATGCCGTCAGGGCAGGGTGTTGAATGAAGCAGCTTGCAGTAACGCGCAAACTCACGGGTGTATTCCTCAAGACGTTCGGGTTCCTGCGATATCATACGGGCAAAACTGCGCTTTCCTACTATTCTTTTGAAACGTATTCCTATTCTTTCGCCATCGGTCACAAGGCAGCCGGGTTCTGGCGAGGCTATACCAAGTTCATACACTTTTCCGGCCACTTCAAGTTCTTCGCGAATCAGTTTTTCCGGATAACCCAGGTTATACATCTTGAGCATGATGCTGTTGTCGGTCAGGCAGTCGTAGCTGTCACCGTTAGCACCTTCGCCGCTCTTGCGGTAATCCCTTTCCAAATTCACCTTTTCCATAATTGCAAAATTAATGCTTAAATTTGTCACATTACACTATTGGACAAGGCAAAATGTCAACGTACGGATGCGATGTGCTTCTTGCCGGCAGCATGGGCGATATTGCCGATGTTGCCATGCGTTCCCTGGAAAGCCACAGGCTTTCGGTCAGATGCATGCCGTTTGCACAGAACACGCTGCGTGACGAATGCGGTTACATAAGGGAACTGAAGAAGGCGTTGGAACAGCACAGGCCTCACGTTGTTATTCCTGTAGGCGATGCCACGGCACTGTCGCGGTTCAAAGCCACATATAAGCCGGCTGACGTTCTGATTCCTGTTGACGTTCCCGAGAACATTGAGTTGCTGAACAGCAAGACCGCCTGTTGCAATCTTGCATTTGAGGCCGGGCTGCCACAGCCGCAGTTCTTTACCGATATCAGCCAGATAAATCAATATCCGGTAATTTTCAAACGTGACCGTTCTTTCGGAGGTACAGGTGTGCGCAAACCTTCTTCAAGACTGGCTCTGGAACAGCTCATATCAAAGGAAAAGCCGGGTGCAAAATGGATAATCCAGGAATACATTGAGGGTTGCAGCTGCAGCATCGACGTTTTCATGCACGACAGTCTGTTCGAATACGGCTGTTACCGTTCGCTGTCTTCAAAGCAGGGACTCGGTCCGTCAGCGTGCCGCGAGGTGATGCCTGCGAATTCGGAAACGGCAGTCAGACTGGCGGAATACGCAAAAAAACTGCTTGACAGAATTGGCTTCAAAGGCGTATGCGGTCTTGACTTCATAACAGACAAAGCAGGCCAGCCGTATTTCCTTGAGTGCAATCCGCGTTTTACAGGCGGACTTGCAACTCAGTTGGAAACAGGAACTGACCTGCCGTATCTATGGTTTCAGATGGCCGTACAGCCCTGAATAATCATTCAGGGAGCAGGGCAGGTGTTACCTGCCAGCTGCGTGCCTTGCTTTCCTTGAAACTTACCGTGCCACGTATGTCTTCGACCGATGCACCTACAAGCACTGTGTATTGTCCTGCTGCAGTTTCCCATGCACTGTTGACATCGTTGAACGATGCCAGACCGTATGCGGAAACCTTCATTGTCAGAGTCTGAGACTGGCCCGGCTCAAGCATGTCTGTCTTTGCAAATGCCTTGAGTTCACATGCCGGTTTCTCAAGTCCTCCGGCAGGAGCGGCAATATAGACCTGAACAGCTTCCTTTCCTGCGACACTACCGGTATTCTTTACTGATACTGAGACGGTTATGCCTCCGTCACCTGCAACCTTCACACTTGGTTTTCCATACTGGAAAGTGGTGTAACTGAGACCGAAACCGAACGGATACGAAACCTCAACCTTCCTCGTGTTGAAGTAGCGGTATCCCACGTTCAGACCTTCATCATACTTTGTATAGTCATAGTCCTTGATTTTTGCAGGCTGTCCGAATCCGCCAAAGCCGCCGAATCCGCCACGGCCGGCGTTACGTGAGTTCTGAGGCTTGTAGTAGGGGAAGTTGGCCGATGACGGTATGTCAAGATAGTTCATCGGGAATGTCATGGACAGCTTGCCCGAAGGATTGGACTTGCCCAGAAGTATGTCTGCAACACAATTTCCGACCTCCTGACCTGGAGTCCATGCCAGCAGTATGGCATCGGGCTGGCTCTTCCATGAAGCGGTCTCAATGACACCGCCCACATTCAGCACCACAATGACTTTCTTTCCTGCCTTGTGATATGCGTTACAGGTATTGGCAATAAGGTCGCGTTCACACTGCGCAAGTTCGAAATCGGCCTCAAGAACACGGTCGTCGCCTTCACCGGCATTGCGGCCAATTACAATCACAGCTGCATCGTTGCGGCTTACGGAATTGTTTATGACTTCCTGACGTATGGCCATTTCCGGTATGATTCCTTCGCCGAATGTGGCACCACCGCCAAGTGCCTGTCCCGGCAGGAACGATGCGGCCGCGTTTTCGGCATTCTGGTAATCGCGGTATGTGGCATATATGCCGGCAACGGTCTTGTCAATCTGGAATCCGCCGGCCTCGAGACCTTCGCTGATGTGGCGTACATATGGTTTGTTGACGTTGCCAGAACCTGTACCTCCGGCAATTGACTTGTATGCGTTAAGACCGAACAGTGCTACGCGCGGAGCCTGTACGAACGGAAGCGCATCGGCATTGTTCTTCAAAAGCACCATGCCTTCGGGAGCGGCTTTGCGCACCAGTTCCGCATGCGCTTCAAGATCGGGGTTTTCAGAGTACTTGTAGCCGTTGAAACGCGGAGTCCTGACAATGTATTCAAGAATGCGGCGTACGTTGCGGTTCAGGTCTTCTTCGCTCAGCGTACCGTCCTGAACGGCGGCTACAATGCGCTGTGTCTCAGAGGCATTGCCCGGTTCCATAAGGTCGTTTCCAGCCTGGACCGCCTTGACGGTGCCTTCCTTGTTGCCCCAGTCAGTCATTACTATGCCCTTGTAGCCCCATTCGTCACGCAGAATGGTTGTAAGCAGATCATGGCTCTGCTGGGTGTATGTGCCGTTAATCTTGTTGTACGATGACATGATGGTCCAAGGCTCGGATTCGCGTACTGCAATCTCATAGTTCTTCAGATACAGCTCGCGTATGGCGCGGACACCAATCTGTGCATCGTTCTCCATTCTGTTGATTTCCTGGTCGTTGAATGCAAAATGCTTGACCGATACGCCGACGCCCTGGCTCTGTATGCCGCGTACGAAAGCGGCACCTATCTTACCGCTCAACACCGGGTCTTCGCTGAAGTACTCGAAGTTGCGTCCGCACAGCGGATTGCGGTGCAGGTTCATGCCCGGCCCCAGAATGACATCGGTTCCGTATTCCAGCACCTCGTTACCCATGGCCTGTGTCATTTCCTCAACCAGTTCCACGTTCCAGGTGCAGGCCATGACGGTACCTACGGGGAAGCCGGGGCAATAATACGTCTTGTCGGTTCCGCGACGGGTGGGGGCGATGCGCAGTCCGGCAGGGCCGTCGGCCAGAACGGTCTGCGGTATGCCAAGACGTGGTATGGCCTGGGTTCCACCCGCAGCACCTGCCACAAGCGACTGGCGGCCGCCAACTGCAAGTGTGGCCTTTTCCTGAAGCGTCATGGCTTGCAGAACTTCATCAATGTTGTCCTTCGAAAGTTGCGGTTGTGCCTGAGCCGATATGAACGCCATCATGACGATACCGGCAAACAAATGAGTTTTCTTCATAATTGTGCAATTGGTTGCAAGTTATAGGTATTCTTATTCGTGATTATCGTGCGAAAAGTTATCCGGCTCAATGTGAACGTTGATTTGAGTCTCCTTACCGAAATGTTCTGAAAGACATGACTCCACATTGGTGGATATTCTGTGAGCTTCAACTATCGAAATACTATGGTCTACCATTATGTGCATGTCAATGATGACCGACGGACCGCTCTGGCGTGTTTTAAGATTATGCACATCGACAACGCCTTCGACCGATGACGCCAGTCTGATTACTTCGCTTTCAGTTTCTTCAGGCAGTGACACGTCAAGCAGCTGACGGGCCGAGGGCAGAGCCATTTTTACCGCCACCACAAATATGACAATTGATATGACGCAGCCCATGATAGGGTCAAGGATTATCCATCTGTTGCCAAGGTATATGGCGCATCCTATACCGGCAAGTGAGCCCACCGATGACATGGCATCGCTTCTGTGGTGCCATGCATTGGCAATGACGGCAGGAGAGTTGACCCTGCGCCCGACAAAAGCCGTGAACTGATAACAGAATTCCTTGGCTACAATTGATACTGCAGCTGCGATGAGCGCTATTCTTCCAGGTACTTCAATGGTATCGCCGGCAAGCACCTTTTTGATGTTGTCAATGCCGCCTGAAAGAATACGGGCAGCCACTACAAGCAATATTATGCTAAGAATGAACGTGGCCATGGTCTCAAACTTTCCATGACCGAAACTGTGGTCGCGGTCACGACTCTTGCCCGATATCTTCAGAAACACAAGTATGACAATGTCACTTATGAAATCAGACAGGGAATGTACTCCGTCGGCCACCATTGCAGAACTTTTCCCGACTATTCCTGCAACCAGCTTGAATGCAGTGAGAATGGCATTGATTGCCATGCCCGCCCATGTGACCCCGGATATTTGCCGCTCTCTTGTAGCCATATGAACTTATCTTTCAATAAACCATTCGTTCGGAAGCAGATAACCTAGTGTGACTCCGAAATTCGATGAATTGTAACGGCTGGTGGAAAAATCAGCAAACACATTGAAACAGAGTTTGTTGTATTGGGCCACAAAATTCAGTTCACCCATCAGTTGTACGCCCTCAAGCGGATTCCCGTATTCAGCCTGTCCATTTACATTGAGTATAGGACGCGACGGCTGGAACACATAGGCTTCTGTTCTGATGTGGAATATGCTGTTTATTATCATTATAGGCTTTATGCCTCCTGCCAGATATGCATTGGCCCTGAAATCAGGATCGAACATGAACATGCTGTTAGGAGTAGGCCTGAAGGCACCGGCCTGCATAATGGAGCTCTGATAGTTGAATGAGAAGTTGCGTGTTGAATAGTAGCCCTCAATATGCGTTCCCAATACAAAATGGTCACCCATATTGAAATAGTTTTCAAAACGCATCGAGGCCTGAAGCCATGAACGCCTTTCTACAGGATTGTCATCTGACTTGACATTCTCGAAACGGTATTCATCGGTCTCTGAATAGATGCTGGCACGAATGCTGTTAGAATATCCCTGGGTGGGATACATCAACGCATTCAACGTGTTACCGGAGAACAGGAGTGAACTGCCGAGAATCTTGTGTCTTGAACTGTCGTATTTGAAAGAATGAAGGTCAATATTTGTTGAATTGGAGTAATAATCCCTACGACTGGCAGCTCCTATTGATACGACAGCCTTGTAATTGTTCAGGAACGGACGTGACAGCTTGAGTTTGGTGAACAGTTCGGTTTCCTTGTTAAGGGCGGGCATCAGATTGTCAGAATAGAAAATGTATCCTGATTTGAAATAGTTCATATTGTTGTAGGCAAACTGAAGCGACAACGACAAAGGTGCTTTGGCCGATGTGACATCAAGACCTGTAACAAGCTGCGCATTGTTGTATGCCTTTCCTATCTGTCCTTCGAACTGATACGAAGATGACAATTCTCCTATATGGCAATATGAAACAGCGCCATACAACTGACTGGATATGCTTGAAGACAGGCCTCCACCGAGTTTGAAAGTCGGATGGTCGTCAAGCGTCACATCCATATTGAGATTGAATGCCGATGAAACGGAATCGTAACTGGTGCTTGGATGAACCTTGCTTACCGCATCGTTTGACAGAAGTCTGAAATATCCGGCTTTGACGTCCTCAAATGAAAGCAATTCCTTGTTTGACTGGCCGAACTCCCTGAGAATATATCTTCTCTGAGCATTGTTGATACCCTTGATTCCAGATATACGGAAGGTAAGATCAGGAATACGGTTCTTGAATTCGCTCCTGCGCACATTCATCTCGGAACTGTCTCTTCGGACAGTCAGACGGGATTTTATCTCCCTCATATGCAACATTGTCTTCTGGTATCCGTAGTCGGAAACCGGATTGACCAGTTGGAAATCCAGCATTCCTACGCCATCGGCCAGACAATTGATCTTCACTCCCAGGCTCGGATCCAGACTGTAATCGCTCTTCTGCATAATCATGCTCAGGGCCTGACCCATCAGATCATAATCATCGGGGAAAGACATATTGCTGCCCGGCGATGCGACACTGCCTATTATAAAGTCAGGATTGAATTCTTCAATCATGACGTCAACAGGAAAGTTGTCATAAATGCCGCCATCATAAGCGAGTATGGAATCAATGCGTATTGGACTGAAAACGAATGGAATGGACATTGAAGCACGCACAGCGTCGCCCAAATCGCCTTTGTCCAGAACAATGGCACCTTTATTGAACACATCGGAAGCTACAGCTCTGAAAGGAACCATAAGTTTGTCAAAATCACGTTGGCATGCGGCCGATGCACCTGCGTAGATATCCACAAATGCCAGATTCATCTGTGACGGATCGATGACGCTGTTTGTCACCGGCCTGATGACCGTCATTGAATCCAATACGGCAATTCTTGCATCGACGATAGACGGATTTGGAGCCGGCTGACGGTAATAGAACTGGTAAGTCATGTCTTTTTCACCAGAATACCAACGGCGGAAGTCATCACTTCTGATAAGATTCTCCATCTCATCGGGAGAATAGCCCATAGCATACAGAGAACCTATGACGGCACCCATTGACGTACCGGTTATATAGTCAATGGGAATTCCGTTCTCTTCAAGCGCACGAATCACACCAATATGCGCCATTCCTCTGGCGCCGCCACCGCTCAAGACAAGTCCCACCTTCTGAGCAGCCGCATACGGCATAATCGCTGACAATGCGACAACAACCAACAGTGTCTTTACGAACCTCATGATTCATAGTATTGTTTCTCCAAAAATAGATAAAAAAAAAGTGCCGCGATATATTGCGACACCTTTTTTAGTAACAGGATGGCCTGTTCAGATAAGTTCAACGCTGCGGCGTATGAATTTTGCAAGTGCTTCACCCTTCAGCATGCCATTCTGAAGAAGCGCCAGATCAATGAGTTCATGAACCACTTTGTTGCCCTGCGCATACTTGGCATAGATGTCGCTGATAGCGTTCTCCTTGTCTGAGATCTGACTGTCAACACTGTTCATGTCATCCTTCTGCTGGGCTGTAATCTCGTCGTCCTTCTTGCCTTCGCGTTCCTTGCGGAGCTGTGACTGACGTTCCTTGAGTGCATCAAGTTCATCCTGAACCGGCTTCAGCTGGTCATTGCATTCCTTTCCGGCATCTGCCAGGACAGATTTGATAAGCTTGTGGTCGCTGTTCAATACCACGTTGTACATATCAGGCATTTCTCCATAGAAATTCATGCCTGACTGTATGGCTGCCATATCCTTCATACGGCGCATGTATTCGCTGCATGTTATCATGACAGGCAGGGCGTTCTCACCGAGAGGCTGTGCGTCAACGTGGAAATCGGCCTTTTCAATTTTCGGCATCTGGCTTCCGAACACCTTTGTAATCATGCGGAGTTCGCTGTCCTGCAGGCTGTTGCCCTTAACGTCATCCTTCACGATGAGCTTGTCAACGGTATCGCTGTCAACACGCATGAAGCGGCTGTTCTGACCAAACTTCTGCTCCAGCATGCCTATTACCGCCACGTCAAGACTGTTGTCCATAAGCAGCACACTGTAACCCTTTGAGGTGGCGGCTTCTATGTAGCTGTACTGTGTCTCACGGTCAGTGGCATACAGATATATCAGATTCTTGTCCTTGTCGGTCTGCGAACCTTCAATCAGCTTCTTATATTCTTCAAATGTGAAGTACTTGCCCTCGGTGTCCTTCATCAGCGCTATCTTCTCCATCTTGGCGTAGAAGTCCTCTTCGGTCAGCATGCCGTAGTTGATGAACAGCTTGACATCGTCCCACTTGGACTCGAAGTCCTTGCGGTCATTCTTGAATATCTGAGTCAGACGGTCAGCCACCTTCTTCGTAATGTATCCGGAAATCTTCTTGACGTTGCTGTCACTCTGCAGATACGAGCGTGACACGTTCAGAGGAATGTCAGGAGAGTCGATGACGCCATGCAGAAGTGTCATGAAGTCGGGTACGATGCCTTCTACATTGTCGGTCACGAACACCTGGTTGCAGTACAGATGAATGCGGTTCTTCTGCAGGTCAAGATTGCTCTTCACCTTTGGGAAGTACAGAATACCCGTCAGGTGGAACGGGAAATCAACGTTCAGGTGAATCCAGAACATGGGCTCGTCCTGCATGGGGTAGAGCTCACGGTAGAAGTTCTTGTAATCCTCGTCCTTCAAATCGCCCGGAGTCTTTGTCCACAAAGGTTCCACGTTGTTGATTACGTTGTCCTGGTCTGTTTCAACCTCCTTGCCGTCCTTCCATTCCTTCTTCTTGCCGCAGGCAATGCTGACAGGAAGGAAACGGCAGTACTTCTTGAGAAGGCCCTGGATGGCCGATTCCTGAAGGTATTCCTTGCTGTCATCGTCAATGTAAAGAATGATATCAGTACCACGGTCTGCCTTGTCGGCATCGGTAAGCTGGAATTCAGGTGAACCGTCGCAGCTCCATTTAACTGCCTGAGCACCTTCCTGATATGATTTGGTTATGATTTCAACTTTCTTTGAAACCATGAAGGCCGAATAGAATCCAAGACCGAGATGGCCTATGATGGCACCGGCCTCATTCTTATACTTTTCGAGGAAGTCATTTGCACCCGAAAAGGCTATCTGGTTGATGTACTTGTCAATTTCGGCGGCAGTCATGCCAAGACCACGGTCACTTACGGTGATGGTATCCTTACCTACGGTAACACGCACTGTCAGATCACCGAGTTCGCCCTTGAATTCGCCTTTCGATGACAGTGTTCTGAGTTTCTGTGTGGCATCGACCGCATTCGACACTATTTCACGAAGGAAAATTTCACGATCGCTGTAAAGGAACTGCTTGATGACCGGGAATATGTTCTCGGTGGTTACTCCAATCTTTCCGTTCTGCATATTGTATATTCTATAAGTTTACGTTCTGACGTTCAAAGGGACAAAAAAAATGCCAGCCGACGACGCGGCTGACATTTTGACTATCACTACGACAAGTACTGACTCTTTGTCACTGATTGTTGACAAGTTCTGCCTTCAGGTCAGTTCTGTTTTCATCGGCTCTGACCTTCAGAACACTTCCTGCCGGAATGTCTACGTCAAGCAGCAGTTCGGACAATTTGTCTTCAACATATGTCTGTATGGCACGCTTCAACGGGCGGGCTCCATATTCACGGCTGTAGCCCTTGTCGGCAAGGAAAGCGCGGGCATCGTCCGTCACCTCAAGTTCATATCCGAGCTCGGTCATGCGCCTTTCAAGCTGAAGCAGTTCGGTATCCACAATCAACCCTATGGCATCGCGGTCAAGCTGGTTGAAGGTGATTATCTCATCAATCCTGTTAATGAATTCCGGCGCGAACGATTTGTTCAAAGCCTTGCGCACAATCTCCTGACGGGCAGTCTGCGTACTTGAATCGCTTGTTCCGAAACCTATTCCGTTACCGTATTCCTGAATCTGGCGGGAACCGATGTTCGAGGTCATTATTATGATGGTGTTACGGAAATCGACTGTGCGGCTGTCGCTGTCAGTAAGACGGCCTTCATCCATGACCTGCAGAAGAATGTTGAACACATCCTGATGAGCCTTCTCAATCTCGTCAAACAGAACGATGGAGTAGGGCTTGCGACGTACCTTTTCGGTAAGCTGGCCACCTTCCTCATAACCAACATATCCCGGAGGCGCACCGGTCAGACGTGACACGGCGAACTTCTCCATGAACTCGCTCATATCGACGCGGATAATGGCGTCGGCCGATCCGAACATCTGGATGGCAAGTTCCTTGGCAAGCAGGGTCTTTCCGACTCCGGTAGGTCCGAGGAACAGGAATGACCCTATAGGTCTGTTAGGATTTTTCAAGCCCGTACGACTGCGTCTTATGGCTTTTGACAAAGTGTCAATGGCCGTTTCCTGGGCAATGACACGGCTTTTCAGAACAGGCGCCAGCTGCTTTAGACGTACAGTCTCGTCGGAAGCCAGTTTCTGCACCGGAATCCCCGTCATCATTGAAACCACAGCCGCAATGCTGTCCTCATCGACAGTACGTCTCTGGCTTCGCAATGATTCCTCCCAATTGCGCTTCATGGTTTCCAACTCGGTCTCGAGCGCTTTTTCGCGGTCACGCAGACGCGCTGCAAGTTCAAAGTCCTGACATGATACAGCCTTGGTCTTTTCGTCTCTGGCAGCATCGGTCTCGCGTTCCTTGTCCTCAATCTCCTTAGGAAGGGTAATGCCGCCCAGATGGGTGCGTGAGCCGGCTTCATCCATGACATCGATTGCCTTGTCAGGGAAAGCACGGTCCGTTATGTACCTGCCAGCCAAAGCGACGCACTGTTCCAGTGCCTTGTCGGTATAGGTCACGCCATGATGATCCTCATAACGCTGTCTCAGGTTCTTGAGAATTTCAAGTGTCTCATCGGCTGTGGTTGCCTCGACAATTATCTTCTGGAAACGCCTTTCCAACGCTCCATCCTTTTCAATGGACTTGCGGTATTCGTCAACCGTGGTTGCACCGATACATTGCAGATCGCCGCGTGAGAGTGCTGGTTTCAGCATGTTGGCGGCATCCATGGAGCCCGGAGCTGAACCTGCACCGACAATTGTATGTATTTCGTCAATGAACAGTATAATGTCAGGATTTTTCTTCAGTTCCTGAATGATTGAGCGTAGCCTCTCCTCAAACTGGCCGCGGTATTTGGTGCCGGCAACCACAGCTGCCATATCAAGAGACAGAACCCTCTTTCCAAGCAGCATAGGTGATATCCTGCGGTCAACTATACGTTGCGCAAGACCTTCAACAATCGATGATTTTCCTACGCCCGGTTCACCTATCAGAATGGGGTTGTTCTTCTTTCTGCGGGTGAGAATCTGAGACAGGCGCTCAATCTCCTTGGCACGTCCGACCACAGGATCAAGTTTGCCGTCCTTGGCCTGACGCGTTATGTCTGTGCTGAAACTGTCAAGTACCGGAGTGCTTGTGCCCGATTTGGTTTTTGTCGTCGAGGTTCCCGCTTTGGCCTGCGCACTTCCGTTGCCGACCGGTGCATATCCGTCATCATCATCTTCGTCATCACCGGTACCTGATTCCATACCCATTGTGACAGGAGGAACGGCAGCATCGGTACCAATACTCTTCAATGTCTGATAATCAATGCCATATCCGGACAATACCTGCCATGCCTGACTTGAACTGTCACGGGCAATGGCCAGCAGAAGATGTCTTGAATACGCCTCATCGCATCTTTCCAGGCGTGCCTCAAGCATGCTGATTCTGAGCAGACGCGTAACTGTGGCTGACAATGCGATTTTTTCGACAGGAACCTTGGCTTCAGCCATTTCGCCGTTCTGAGGAATTGCCTCAAGGCGATGCTTCAAATCGTCCATATCAATCTCCAGACTGCGCAACATACCGGATGCACGGTTGGAATCATCCCTCATGATACCAAGCAGGATGTGCTGCGGCTGGACTTCAGGGCAGGAGAGACGCTCGGCCTCCTCACGGCTAAGAAGCAGTACTGAATTGAGTTCGTCGGATATTCTGTTTTCCATACTGCAAATATACAGCAAAACACATGCCAGCTTTTCAGACAATGGTCCACATTATTGAAAAACTTATCAACACCTAATTAAATAATAGTTTGAGAACTTTGCACTGTCTGTAATAATGAGTATTTTTGAATGCTTAAAGAAGAGACCCCGCAAGCAGGGGAAAAACAAGTAAAAACATTACCAAATTGGAACAGCAGGACAGAATTATCAGGGTGAACATTGAGGAAGAGATGAAATCCTCATACATTGACTATTCAATGTCAGTGATCGTAGCAAGAGCCCTGCCGGATGCACGTGACGGTCTGAAACCGGTACATAGAAGAATTCTCTACAGCATGATGCGTGACGGCAACACATCGGACAAGGGTTACCGCAAATCGGCACGTACCGTAGGAGACGTTCTCGGTCACTTCCATCCGCATGGAGATTCATCAGTTTACGGTGCACTTGTACGTCTTGCGCAGGACTGGATAATGCGCTATCCGCTTGTTGACGGACAGGGCAACTTCGGTTCCATTGACGGTGACAGCCCGGCTGCCATGCGTTATACCGAAGTACGTCTTCGCAAGATAGGCGAGGAGATGATGCAGGACATTAACAAGAACACTGTCAACTTCGAGCCGAACTATGACAATAAGGAGGAGGAACCGACAGTTCTTCCCGCATGCATACCAAACCTGCTGGTCAACGGTTCATCAGGTATCGCTGTAGGTATGGCAACAAATATGCCGCCTCACAACCTGACGGAAGTTCTGAACGGCTGCATGGCCATGGTTGACAATCCTGAAATCAGCGTTGCAGACCTCATGCAGTACATAAAGGGACCTGATTTCCCGACCGGAGCATACATTTACGGAATGAGCGGCGTGCGCGAAGCGTACGAAACCGGACGCGGACGCGTGATAATGCGCGCAAAGGCGGAAATCGAAGCCGGA
Organism: Bacteroidaceae bacterium; assembly: GCA_024398755.1. GTDB lineage: Bacteria > Bacteroidota > Bacteroidia > Bacteroidales > Bacteroidaceae > Colenecus. The sequence continues at coordinate 24,107 of JAKSIQ010000006.1, forward strand.
CAGCAGCATGACAAGATTGTTGTTACCGAAATACCTTACGGAGTCAACAAAGCCGAGCTCATCAAATTCATAGCCCAGCTTGTAACCGACAAGAAGATTGACGGCATAAGCAATGTGAACGATGAGACCGACCGCGAAGGAATGCGCATTGTCATTGACGTGAAGCGTGACGCCAACGCCAATGTCGTTCTGAACAAACTGTTCAAGATGACCGCGCTCCAGACATCGTTCGGTGTGAACAACATTGCTCTGGTGAACGGACGTCCGAAGTGCCTGAATCTGAGGGAACTTATCAAATGCTTCATTGACCACCGTCATGAAGTTGTGATACGCCGTACCAAATTCGATCTTGAAGAAGCGAAGAAACGCGCCCATATACTTGAAGGTCTGATTATTGCAAGTGACAACATTGATGAGGTCATAAGGATAATCAAGACTGCAAAGACTCCTAATGACGCCATCCAGGGACTTATGGACCGTTTCGGTCTGGACGACATTCAGGCAAAGGCCATAGTTGACATGCGTCTGCGCCAGCTTACCGGACTTATGCAGGATCAACTTCACGATGAATACAATCAGGTAATGGCACGTATTGAAGAACTGCAGAGCATACTTGATGACCCTGAAAAATGCAAGGCCGTCATCAAAGGTGAAATGCAGGAAATCATTGACAAATACGGCGACGAACGCAAGACCGAGATTGTTCTCGCCAGCGAGGAATTCAATCCCGAAGACTTCTATGCTGACGAGCCTATGATAATCACCATGTCACACCTTGGTTACATCAAGCGTACCGCACTTGCCGAATACCGTCTGCAGGGACGCGGTGGAGTCGGCTCCAAGGGCAGCGACAAGCGTGACGAAGATTTCATTGAGCACATATTCACAGCTACGACACACAACTTCATTCTGTTCTTCACACAGAAGGGACGCTGCTTCTGGCTCAAGGTTTATGACATTCCGGAAGGTGGCAAGACATCAAAGGGCCGTGCCATCCAGAACATGCTCAACATTGAATCCGATGATGCCGTAACCGCATACATCGCCATAAGGAACCTCAATGACACAGAGTTCATACAGAACCATTATCTGCTGTTCTGCACCAGACAGGGCATAATCAAGAAAACCATTCTTGAAGACTACTCACGTCCGCGTCAGAACGGAATCAATGCCATCAAGCTGAACGAAGGCGACATGGTCATCAACGTTCTTCTTACTGACGGAAACAAGGAAATAATCATTGCAAACCGCAACGGCCGTGCAATCCGCTTCAACGAGCAGGATGTCCGTCCGATGGGACGTACATCGACCGGCGTGACAAGCATGCAGCTTGACGGCATTGACCCGGACGGCAACGAAGATTACGTTGTAGGCATTCTTGCGGTTGACCAGGAACCCGAAGAAACCATCATGGTCATTTCAGAAGAGGGTTACGGCAAGCGCAGCGAAATTGAAGACTACCGCAAGACCAGCCGCAGAGCTAAGGGCGTCAAGACTTTGAATGTTACCGAAAAGACAGGTAAACTTGTTTCTATTCAGGCTGTTACAGATGACAACGACCTGATAATAATCAACAAGTCCGGTATCACTCTGCGCCTTGACCTGTCGGAAATCAGGGTAATGGGCCGCGCCACTCAGGGTGTACGCCTTATCAACCTTGAAAAGAGAAATGACCACATTGCATCTGTATGCAAGGTTGACAGCCAGCCTGAAGTTACTGAAGTGTCCGACGCCGAAACTGGAGCCGGTTCTGAGGCGGTTCAGCAGGAGAGTGGGGCACAGGAATGATTTAACCAACCTATCAGACCGATTATATTAATTAAAAACCAATAAGAATTACCAACATGAAAAAGCTGATTTTTATTTTGATTGCAGCTCTTGGAGTCTCAATGGCAGCAAATGCCCAGATGAGCGACAAAGAGATGAAAAAAGCCATCACTGAAGCCAAGAAGATTGTAAAGGAGGCACGCAAGAACATTGAAGGCGAAGATGCCGACATGAAGTGCGCTGAAGCAAAGAGACTTATTGACGGTGCAATGCAGAACGACCTCATCAATGAATGGGATCAGACATGGGTGGCCGCAGCCGATATTTACTGCTATCTTTTCAAGAAGGAGTACACAAAGACAACTTTCATAGGTCAGAAGTACGATACTCTTGGAATGTACACCAATCTCTGCAAATGGATTGATTATGCTATAATTGCCGATTCACTGCAGCAGATTCCTGATTCAAAGGGAAAGACAAAGGATCAGGTGCGCAAGGAAATTGTTCCAAAGATCATAGCATATTCCGGCAATCTTGTTATTGGAGGTGTAACATACCTTACCGCAATGAATGACTACGAAAAGACATACTGGCTTTGCGACAAGTACTTCTCACTTGCCGAAACAGATCTCTTCAAGGATGCCATGAATGACGACCAGGAATGGAACGAAAAGCGTGTCAGATATTCATTCTATCCGGCATACGCTGCTTTCAACATGCAGGATTGGAACAAGTGTCTGAAGTATGCTCCAATTGCCATGGATGATGATGAATACGGAGAAACCGCAACCGAATTCGTATGCTACAGTTACGAAGGTCTCGGTGATACCGTAAAATGGGTTGAAGCTTTGAAGGCAGGACTGATGAAGTATCCGACAGAGAATCTGTACTATTCAAATCTTATCAAGTATTACAGCGGTGATTTAGGCGCATTGGAATCATTCATAAAGGATATGATTGCTATTGATCCTGAAAAGCCTTACAATTACTTTGTGATGGGATTCATTGCTCAGAACAACAACGAGTATGAAAAAGCCATTGAGCAGTTCAAAAATGCAATTGAAAAGGATAAGGACAATAAGATGGGCGATGCATACTACAATATCTGCCTTTGCTACAGAAGCATGGCTGAAGATATTGAAGCAGCCAACACAAAAGTCGATCCTCGTTCAGCTGCAGGCAAAAAAGTGAAAGCACAGGTAGAAGATCTGATCAAACAGACATTACCGTATTATGAGAAATACCGCGAAATTGCTCCGAATGACATAACTAAGTGGGGATTCGGTCTCTATGATGCATATTACAGACTTGGCATGAATAATGAATTCAAGGCAATTGAAAAAGTCCTCAACGAGAACCACATGCTTGACTGATAATCAATTTTAATAAAAGAGAGACCGGCTGAAATTTCTATTCAGCCGGTCTTCTTTTTTTATACTGCTGTTACGTTGAGCAACAGCCTATTTAACATAATAGTGATTATGTATCAATTTGACAATACCATTAAATCTTATTCCTTTTTACTTTCAGCAATAATCTGTAAGGCTCTGTCAAGAACGGTTGTGTCATCAAGAAGTACACTGCCTCCGTTGGGACCTGGTTCTATATGGAATCCAACCGATGAACCTTGCTTGTAATCTGTACCGCCAAAGAAGTTGCGAACAGTTTCAACATCAAGATTAAGTTCATCAGCAATCCTGTGGATGCTTCCTTCCGGTAATTGCGCCTTAATCTGGCGCAGTTCGTTGAATGAAATAAGTTTTGGCATATCAATTGGTTTTATGTGTTAGTAAAAAAACTATCTATATGTGTTATAACATTTGATGGATGCACGAAAAAATCAGTATAAAACAGCCTGTTCCAAACAACGCAGACAGGAACAGGAAAATATCCTCTTTCTTGAATCCGGAACTTGTAAACGTGTTGCTGTACTTGTCAACACAGACCGGGCTTAACAATTTGCCCTTCAATATTATTTGGGAAGACCAGTACAACAGAGTTCCGACTATTGTACCGAACAGTGCTCCGACCAGAATGTCTCCGACAAAATGGACACCCAAATATACACGTATCAGTGAATTCAGCAGAGACCATATCCCTACAGAGAAACCAAACCACAAGTCACGTACCAACCACATGAACAGCACGGCAATTCCAAAGGAATTTGCGGCATGACTTGAAAAAAAGCCATATCTGCCACCATAATACCCGCCAATATTATCAACCATGTCAAGTATGGTAACATCTCTTGACGGACGGAAACGCTCGAATATCGGTTTGGCAACATGAGCTGACACCTGATCACATATCACTATGGTAAGCACTACTATTACAAATACAGGAATAAGCTTGCTGGTATGAACATTACGAATAATAATATATAATGTTACCAATGCCAATGGAATCCAGACCAAGACCGATGTATACAAATGCGAGACATTGTCCAAAAACAGAGAATCACTGCCGTTCAACAGCAGCGTCACCCTTTTGTCGATGTCTATAAGACTTTGTATATCAATCATTTGAATCCATACTTTATATTATTTCCAGCGCTTTAACAGGAATCCATCCAGTATCACCGTCTTCTAACCTTATTTCAACCCATTCCTTCATGCCGGCATCAATAATCTGTACTTTCCGTCCTTCATGAATTGTAAACAGGTCAACACCACTTTCAATGGGAGTACTCTTGACAGTTACACTTGGCACCATGATTATTGCCGTATCTCTGTCACTGATGTTTCCCATCTGTGTAGAAGCGAAGATAAATGATAAAATGGAAAAAACAAAGAAAAACAAGGCAAATCCAAGGGAAATCTTTCGCACAATATATTTCCTTGAAAACAACAGCAAACCAACGAACAGAATTGCCAGTGCAAACACCGCTATGGTCATTACAGTCCAATGTCTGACATCAAGACTGGCTCTTAGAGATTTGAACCATAACACAGGAAACAACTGGTTTTCAGGATTCACCTTATCTACGGTTCTGGTTCTGGCCAGTTCCAGGTTGAACTTTATATCATCGTCTGAAGGATCAAGCAGATACGCACGTTCATAATACAATATTGCCTTGGCAATCTCATCCTGCTGGAACCAGCTGTTGCCAAGATTCATGTAGATTGTGGCATTAACCCCCTGTGTCGCGATGATGTTCTCATACATTGAGGCTGCTGTAATGAAATCACCTTTTATATATGCGCTGTCTGCAGCAGACACAAGACTGTCAATGTTTTCCTGAGCATGTGACTGAAAAGCCAAACACAGAGACATCAAAACAAGCAATACCGTTCTTTTCATAGTTATCATCATGTTACCTGATTGAATTTTCAATCTTTCCTATCGTATCTGCAGCCTCGTCATAAAGACGGTCCATACGGGTTGCATCATCACCTGGAGCAAAGCGCGCAAACTCGCAGTCATCAAGAAGGTGCAGTATTGTCTGGACAAGGTCCGACTGAATGCCAAGTTTCTCCAGAGACACTCTGATGTTGTCTTTTGACAAATCCGATACAGGAATTGCCAAACGGTCACCGAGATACCCGGAAATGGCACGCATCATTTCATCATAAAACAAATCCTTTTCTCCCGCCTTCATCAGTTTGGATGCCTTCTTCAGGCGTTTTGCAGCAACGGAACCGGCTTTCTTGATTTTAAGTCCGGCCTGATTGGCATTGTCATGAACGTGCTTGCGCCTGACAACAGCTACAAGAAGAAGTAATATGACCGGAACTGCAAGACCGATGAAGAACAATGGAGTACCGAACAACTGATCATCCTGATCTCTCAATCTGACCGGTGTGGAATGGAAACGCACATCCTGCCCTACATACTTCAGTTCCTCCTTACTTACGTATGCCGATACAGACTGCGGCTGGTCACCCCCCTGCCCTTTTTCCACATCTAGAAGATATTCTTCTGTACTGATTGTACGGTACTCACCACTTCTGGTGTCAAAATACTGAAAATCAACAGGAGGAATGGTATACTGACCTGCATGTCGTGGAATAATCAGATATTCAAACACTTTATTTCCTGTCTGACGGCCATTTTTGAGACTGTACTTGTTTTCAACCTTTGGATCGTATATGTCAAAATCCTGAGGAAATTTTATCTGCGGAGTCTTGACAAGCTTCAAATTGCCTGTTCCTGACAAAACAACCCTGATTGTAACAGCATCATTTGCGGCCACTTGAGTCGAACTGATTGACGAACTGATGCTGAAATCACCCACTCCACCATAATAACTACCGTTTTTGCCACTGGGAAGAGGCTTTACATCGACCACAATCTTAGGGGTGATCAGTGATTTTCTTACCTGTTGGTATCGGCCTGAATTGAAGAACAGGTCAAACATATCATTTGTAGCAAGCGGAATCTCTATTATTCCCTCAAATTCGGCCGAAGGAATCTCCAACTTTCCCGACTGCTGTGGAAACAATACGTATTGGCAATAATCCAATGTTCTGTAGTTCCTGCCATTATAATGTTCCAACTGGAATTCCTTGCGTTGTGGAAGTTCAACTTCCTGAACATGACAGTTCTTCAGGTCCGGCATCTTGCCTCTGACATCTTCCAAAGACAACGAAGGAGAAACAAACAGCTTGTAAGTAAGCAATACAGCCTCCTGCTCATAGACACTTTTACGGTCAACTGTAGCAAGCATGAAGATTTCATCTCCATCGACACGCGCCCCCGAAGCCTGAGCGGAAGAACTTCCTCCACCCTGTCCGGAATTCTGCTGCTGACTGGGCTGATCAGGCGGCAATACCTTGATGGTCAGCGTATTTGACTCTAAATGCTGTTTCTCGGCAGTAATAGTGGCCGGACCTATTGTATATTCACCTTCCTGATTTGCAACTACCGTATAACTGCGTTTTATTGTGGTACTCTGAGTAGACTTGCCGTTATAACTCTGAAAACTGGTTGACGTTGACATGTTCGGGCCCGACAAGACAGAAAGCCCATCCATTGATGGTGCGCGGAAGTCACTCTGGTTTCTGGTATTGACAGTAAATGATATGGTGAACCTTTCACCTTGAACTACCGTCTTAGGTGCCTGCGCGGTGAATGACACCTCATCTGCACGCACCTGCGCCACCCCTATTATGAGCATGGCCGATGCCAATGCCAGCAATCTGGCGGTCTTTTGAAATATCTTCATAATTACCAATCCTTTTCAAGTTGTTTCTTAGGGCTGACCTTCATAAGCTGCTGGACACGTTCCTGAACATCCTGTTCATCCTGCATTGCAGCATCAAGCAGCTGTTCAGCATTTTCTTTCGACATATTCTGGCGATCCTCCTGCTGATCCTGCCGGTTCTGCTGTTGCTGGTCCTGCTGCTGGTCCTGCTGGTCCTGCTGATTCTGCTGGTTCTGCTGCTGTTGCTGATCCTGCTGGTTCTGTTGGTCCTGTTGCTGCTGATTCTGTTGCTGATTTTGCTGTTCTTTAAGCATTTTCTGAGCCAGAATCATATTGTACCTTGTCTCGTTATCGTCAGGATTGTTCCTCAATGCCATTTTATATGATTCGACAGCTTTGTCATACTGTTCTGACATGTGGTATACAACCCCTGCATTGTGATATGTTTGAGCAAGCTCCTTCTTGCAGTTTTCAAGTCTCTTCTGCTGAGTCTTTGACTGTTCGCCACTCATAAGAGTCTTCTTTTCAGATTCCAGCAGATTTGATGTCTTGCGGAGCTGTTCAATGGCTTCGTTTGGTTTCTGTTGCGCAATATAGGAATTGCCAAGATTGTACATAGCCTGATACATGTCAGGATTTGCATCTATGGCCTTCAGGTAGTTTTCCTGGGCCTTGACAAACAGGCTGTCATCATACAGACTGTTTCCCTTCCTCAAATACGACCGGTCGGAACGCTGTGCCGTGCACAATACCGGAACCAGCATCATAACAGACAGAGCGAATATCTTACATTTCATCATTTGTCGTCAGAACGTTTAAGAAAATTGAACTTTTTCATTCTGGGATTGACACTCTCACATACCAGAGCTCCTGCCGCTACAATTATCAGCATAATCCATGCCAGAATTCTGAACTGTTCGTCAAATTCGGTATAAACCGTTGTTTCGATATCGGCTTTTGCCAATTTGTCCAACTCCTTCTGAAGCGCCTTTTCAGCGGCATTTGAATTGTCAACGTAAAAATAGGAACCCTTACCGGCTGCGGCTATTTCGCGACACATGGACTCATTCAATTTGGAAATGACAGGATTTCCACTCTTGTCTCTTCTGAAATCCCCACTGCCGTCTCCAACAGGAATTGGTGTGCCTGAGGGCAGACCGACACCAAGTACATTCACCATATATCCTTTTTCAGCCGCAGCCTGAGCCGCCTCAACGGCACCTCCTTCATGGTTTTCACCGTCTGTAATGAGAATGATGGCTTTCCCCACCCCTTCGTTCGGAGTAAAACTGCGCGTGGCAAGTTCAATTGCCGCCTTGATGTCAGTACCCTGTCTGGCTATCAGTCCGGGTCCGATAGTGTTCAGGAACACTTTAGCCGACACAAAATCGCTGGTTATAGGCAGTTGGACAAAAGCATCTCCTGCAAAGACTATCAGGCCTATCTTGTCGTTCTTGAGCTGGTCAACCAGATTGGAAACAATTCTCTTTGACTTTTCAAGACGGTTGGGACTTACATCATCGGCCAGCATTGAATTTGAAATGTCAAGAGCAATGACCGTTTCAATACCCTGACGGTTGACGGTCTCCTGATGCGAGCCAAACTGCGGTCTGGCCAGAAGTACGCAACCTATGCCGAATGCTGTGGCCAGAAGCCAGAATTTCAGATTCACACGCCCTTCTGAAACATCTGGCATAAGTTCAGACAACAGTTCAGAATCTCCATATCTGGCTATTCTTCTTCTGTAGTTTATATTTGAATATATGTGTATCACTACCAGTACTGCAAGCAGCACAAGCAGATATAGATACTCCGGATTAGCAAACTTGAACATGACTTGATTCTGTTGTTATGGTATTGTTCTCAGTATTGTCTGCTTTAACAGAACTGCCAGAAGCAGCACAAGCAGAAGAACCAGAGCAAACGGCTGGTATTCTTCCTCATTTCTGCTGAATTCCTTGACCTGCAACTTTGTACGTTCCATCTGGTCAATCTGTTCATAAACCTCTTTCAGTTTGCTGTTGCTGGTTGCGCGGTAATACTGTCCACCTGCTGTCTGCGCAATCTGACGCAGCATTTCCTCGTCAATCTCAACCATCATATTCATATACTGAATACCGAAATTGGTCTGAACAGGATATGGAGCGGTACCATTGGTTCCCACACCTATCGTATAGACTCTGATTCCAAAACTCCTTGCCATTTCGGCGGCAGTCAAAGGAGATATTTCACCGCGGTTGTTGGAACCGTCGGTCAGCAGAATTATAACCTTTGATTTGGCCTGACTGTCCTTCAGACGGCTGATGGCATTTGCCAGTCCCATGCCTATTGCCGTACCGTCATCAATGATTCCTTTTGCTGCAATATCGCTGCTTACACTCTGGAACATATTGATAAGGACCGCATGGTCAACCGTCATGGGGCATTGTGTGAAAGCCTCGCCCGCAAATATGGACAGTCCGATATTGTCATTAGGACGACCGTTTATGAATTCCGCCGCCACACTCTTTGCAGCCTCCAGACGGTTTGGCTTCAGATCTTCTGCGAGCATACTCGTTGAAACGTCCATACACATCATTATGTCAATACCTTCAACTTCGGTATTCTCCCATCTGTCTGTAGTCTGAGGACGTGCCAGAATAATTGAAAGCAGTACAATGGCCAGCATTTCAAGAATGAAAGGCACGTGTACAAGGTATGACTTCCAGCTTGCGGGCATTTTGGCATACGCCGCCGTTGCAGGCATGGAAAGAGTGGCCTTTCTTTTGCGACCACGAAGTATATACCACACAGTCAGTGGAATGACAAGCAGGATGAGCAATAGACAAGCACTGTTTGCAAATATCATGACCGGTTAAAGTTTAAAAGAACAGATAATACAGTTTGCTTACCAGAAAGTATGTGAATGTCAAGGCAGCCACAACGCAGACTACAAACGCCACAAGAAGTGCTATCCGCGCCTCTTTACTGCGTTTTTCAATGACAACGGTGTCTTCAATAATCTGAGGTTCACTGTCTGCGGTCTCCTGGACAGTCGTTGACTTGACAAATTCCATTGCACTGAAAAGATTACGGTCATTCTCGCCCAACAGAGGCACAGACTTTGCGAACTTGACCATATCGGCAGTGGAAAGAAGTCCCGCAAGTTCGTCAATGGCTGCCTTATCGGTACTGTTCTGCAGATTTTCAAGAATTTCTCCAGATGTCATTTCTGTGGCATTGAATCCGAAACGCTCGTTCATGTAAACACGCAGAATGTCTGTAAGTGCAGTATAATACTCTTTAGGATTCTGACTATGTGCAGATCCGTTCTGACGCAGATTTTCAATTGCCTGTGTTGCACGTATATGTGCCGGAACTTTAGGCTCTCTCCTTATTTTCTTGATAATAGGTTTGTTATCATTATATCTGCGGTAACAGAAAACTGCCAGGAACAATGCAGCGGCCAACAGAATCAAATGCAACAGAGGCCATGCAATCTCATTGAAGGCCAATGGTATGCCCATGTTATGCTTTGGAGGGAATATTTCCTTTTCCTGACCTTGAGGAATATCGTAGACAAGAAATGACACCGCCATGGAATTGGACAAATACTCCTGTCCGTCAACACCTACGGCAATCGGCGGAATAAAGACAAGCGCCGAATCAAAACAAGTGACAGTGTAGTGTCTGGTAATTACCATACGGTTGCCGTCATTTACATACTGTGTGTCTGTAAGTACAGGCGGGATTATCTCAAGCCCGCTGACAATGGTGTCTGTAAAAAGCGGAAAGTCAACATTGCAGCCCCTGTCACAACTGACTTCAAGATGACAGGCGGTCTGCTCGCCTACCCAGAGCATGACAGAATCCACCCGTGCTTCAACACTGACCAGATTCTGAGCCGATACCGGACAAGCGGCTAACAATATCAGAAATGATATCAAATAACGGATTGGTTTCATTATCAGTTTCTTTTAGCAAACAGGCCCATAAGAGCCTTGACATAATCCTGATCAGTACGAACTGAAACACTGTCAACACGGCTGTGTGTCAGATTGTCCTTGAGTTTCTGCTGCATATCAGAATACCACTGTTCATGAGCCTTGCGTACAGATGGAGACGAAGTGTCAACATACATATCCTGACCGGATTCCAAATCACGCATTCTTACAAGACCCACGTCAGGCAGTTGTTCCATTCGCCTGTCATAGACACGAAGCGCCACCACATCATGTTTGCGGTTCGCTATTGTCAGAGCATTCGAATAGTCATGGGTATCCATGAAATCGCTCAAAAGGAAAGCGGTGCACCTTTTCCGGACCGCACCGGTAAGGAATTCAAGAGGAACCGACAGATCCGTACCATTGCTCTCAGGCTGGAAATCCAACAGTTCACGAATCAGATACAATATGTGCCTTCTGCCTTTCTGAGGCGGAATGAACTTCTCAATTCTGTCACTGAAAAACAGCAGTCCAACCTTATCATTATTCTGAATGGCTGCGAATGCCAGCGTTGCGGCAATCTCGGTAACCAATTCGCGTTTGAAACAGACTGCAGTACCGAAATTAAGGCTGTTTGACACATCGACCAGAAGCATGACAGTCAGTTCCCTCTCTTCCTCAAAGACCTTGCTGTACGGTTTGTTCATACGCGCCGTAACGTTCCAGTCTATATCTCTGGCATCGTCACCGTACTGGTATTCACGCACTTCACTGAATGCCATTCCGCGTCCCTTGAACGCAGTATGGTACTGACCGGCAAAGATATTATTCGACAGACCTTTGGTCTTTATCTCTATCTTGCGGACCTTGGCAATGAGTTCACTGGTATCCATGATCAAGGTACTTCAACCTTGTTCAGAATGCGGCTTACCAGTTCGTCCGATGTGACGTTGGCAGCCTCGGCTTCATAAGACAGACCGATGCGGTGACGCAGAACGTCATGTGCAATGGCACGAACATCTTCAGGAACGACGTAGCCGCGGCGCTTGATGAACGCATACGAACGTGATGCCAATGCCAGATTTATTGATGCACGTGGAGAACCACCGAATGAAATCAGTTCCTTTATATCCTTCAGGCCATATTTCTCCGGGTATCGTGTTGCAAACACAATATCGGCAATATACTGTTCAATCTTTTCATCAAGATAAACCATCTCAACCACCTTGCGGGCCTGAACAATCTCGTCGGTTCCCATGACCGGCTTCACGCTGCCGATTTCATGATGAATCTGCTGATGGATGATTTTCCTCTCCTCTTCAATCTTAGGATAATCAACAATTGCCTTCAGCATGAAACGGTCAACCTGTGCTTCAGGCAGCTGGTACGTACCTTCCTGTTCTATAGGATTCTGTGTTGCCAGTACAAGAAACGGTTTGGGCAGCGCGAAAGTTTCACCTCCCAGAGTAACCTGACGCTCCTGCATAGCTTCAAGAAGTGCGCTCTGAACCTTTGCCGGGGCACGGTTAATTTCATCGGCCAGAATGAAGTTTGCAAATACAGGGCCCTTCTTGGCTACAAAAGTATTGTCCTTCTGGCTGAATATCATGGTTCCTACCACATCGGCTGGCAACAGATCTGGAGTAAACTGGATTCTGTTGAATTCTCCATCTATAAGTTGGGCCAGTGTCTTGATTGCCAATGTTTTTGCCAAACCTGGGACACCTTCAAGCAGAATATGTCCGTCAGAAAGAAGACCTATGAGAAGTGACTCAACAAGGTGTTTCTGTCCGACAATAACCTGGTCCATTCCGGCCATAAGATTTGTAACGAATGCACTTTCCCTTTCAATGCGTTCGTTCAGTTCTCTAATGTCAATAGTCTCGCTCATTTAATCAGATATTAGTTATTCATAGTCAATGTATTATCTCGTTATCACCATAGTGATGATTCAAAGATAGCGCATACGTGAATGCATTACAATAAAAAATTTCTTAACAACTGCTTTCTTTGTTGAAACCGGAATCATCTGTTTACAAGGATAGGAATCGACACTACATCGCCAGCCTTCAGCTTGTTGACGTCCACATTGTTGCATTTCGCAATATACGGCCACAATTTCTTGGAACCGTAATACTTGAGTGCCAGTTTTGTGAAAGTGTCACCATTGCCGATAACATACTTTTCCAATTCGCCGACAATAAGGTAATTCACGGTATCGGCAGCTGTTATCTCCGACAAGTCGCGCATCTCATCTGATGCCAGCAGGACCAATGTGCCGCTTGATGCAGTCCGGTCCGCTACAGCAGCCTGTTCCGCACTTGCCAGACTCTCAGTCTCGGATATGTCAAATGAACCGATTTCCGTAATTGTGTCAGCAACAACAGTGTCAGCAACAACAGTGTCAGCAATAACAGTATCAGCAATAACAGTATCAGCATTGATTGTGTCTGCCGGTTGTACTTCAAATTCAAACTGACTGGTATATGACATGCCACTTCCGTCCCTATTCGGCTCAACATCTTTAAACAGAACTACAAACAGAGCAGGCCAGACAGCATAAGCCACAACACCTAAAGCCAAAGCTACAGACAACACCCATACAAGAACTTTACCGATAAACCTGAAAGCCGGATGAATATGATGAGCTTCGCCATTCCGTGCTCCGCCAGCCGGAAGCAATGGCCCGACAAGGACAACAGGTTTCGTAACCGGCTTGACCTCCGTCTGTTCTGCAGAATCAGATGAAACTGAGGTTGCGGCTTCTTCTTTTGCACTATTTGAAGATTCATCATCCATTCTGGCCAGTTCTTCCACCTGTTCGTCATTCAACTGAATGGTTTCAAATGCGGAAAACGGCTGATTGATGAATTCCTTGAGTTCGGATTCAGGTATGAAATTTATCTTCTGATGTCCTTCAATGACAATCCTTTCACCGGTATTGACATTGACACTTTCACGATTCTCTGTAGCAACAAGTTTGAAGGTTCCCAACCCCTTGACTTTAACCAGACCTTCCTCGATGACCTTTTCCGATATTATGTCAAAGAAGCTCTTCACAAACTGTTCAGACCAGTTCCTTGACATGCCGCTGGCCTTTGCAAACTGTTCAACCAGTTGCTGGAAATTGATTTTATTGTCCATAAGCCGCGTCATTTAAGTTTTTCCTTAAGAATGGAGCTCGGTTTGAACGTCAGCACCAGTTTAGGAGGAACCAGCATGCGTATGCCTGTAGTGGGATTGACAGAAATCCTTTCATTCTTTTTTCTGACTTCCAGCACTCCAAATCCGGACAGGCTTACCGCATCACCATCATGCCATATCTGTTGAAGTACCTTGACCAGAGTCTGAACATGTTCAGAAGCCTGACTGTCATCAATTGAGCACTTACCCGACAATTGGGTCAAAAACTGTTTGTTGTTCATGTCTGTCCTATTGTGCTAAGTTGTGATTCATGAAATCTCCGCATACAGGTCAAATTCCTGTGCATCAACAATCCTGGCATTACAGAACCTGCCAGGCTCAAGCCCCGGCGTTGAAAGCGGGATCAGGATTTCCGGATCGACATCGGGCGAATCAAACTCCGTACGTCCAATATACCAGTCACCTTCAATCCTGTCAATAATTGTCTTGAACGTCTGTCCTATCTTACGCTGATTCAGTTCGCAGGATATGTTCTGCTGTACGCGCATAAGCCCTGAAAGACGTGCCTGTTTGGTTGCATCGTCAACATTGTCTTCATAATGAAGAGCCGAATATGTACCGTCAACCTCACAGTAGGCAAAAGCTCCCATACGCTCAAAACGCTGCTGTCTGACGAATTCTACCAGACGATCATAATCTTCCCGGGTTTCGCCGGGGAAACCGACCATCAGGGTTGTTCTGAGATGTATGCCGGGAACACTTTCACGTATTCTTTCCAAAAGTTCCACCGTCCTGGCTCCTGTTATATTGCGGTGCATGCGCTTCAGCACGGGGTCACTTATATGCTGCAGGGCCAGATCCAGATATTTGCAGACATTCTCCCTTTCACGCATCACATCGAGCAGGTCAAGAGGAAAATCGTTGGGGTAGCCATAGTGAAGCCTTATCCACTCTATTCCGGGAATATCCGACAGACGCTTTACAAGGTCGGCTATCATTGGCTTGTGAGCCACCTCTGTACCATAATATGTCAGGTCCTGCGCTATCAGCTGTATCTCTTTGACCCCTCTCGATGCCAGAAGTTTCGCTTCAGCAATGATATCGTCCTGACTGCGGGAACGATATCTGCCCGTCATTATCGGAATTGCGCAATACGCACAACCGCGGTTACAGCCTTCGGCAATTTTCAGGAAAGCGTAGTGTGAAGGTGTTGTCAGAACACGGTCATTCTCCAGTTCCTTGCGCCAGTCGCCACCTGCCAGACCGACAATTCCGTTCCAGTCAAATTTGCCGAACCAACCGTCCACCTCAGGTATTTCAGCTTCAAGTTCAGCCTTATATTTCTGTGACAGACAGCCCATTACATATAATTTTCCAATCTTGCCCTGAGCCTTCAGTTTTCCGCATTCCAGAATCATCTGTATTGATTCCTCCTGTGCGTCACCAATGAAACCACAGGTATTGATTACGACATATTGGGCCGACGGCTTTTCAGGATCATGACGGACAGTCAGGCCGTTTGCCCTGAACTGCGCCATAAGTTTCTCTGAATCAACAAGATTCTTGGAGCACCCCAATGTGATTATGTCAACCGAGCCTTTTCTCACTGCTTTGCATCACCGAAAAGAGAATCTACAAATTCAGTCCTGGAAAACTCCTGCAGATTGTCAATGCCCTCTCCAAGACCCACATATTTTACCGGAATTCGGAACTGGTCCGATATGCCTATCACAACACCACCTCTTGCAGTTCCATCCAACTTGGTAATGGCTAGCTCTGTAACCTTGGTAGCCAGAGTGAACTGCTTTGCCTGTTCAAAGGCATTCTGTCCGGTTGAACCGTCCAGAACCAGAAGAACATCATCAGGAGCTCCCTTGACAACCTTATCCATCACCGTACGTATCTTGGTAAGCTCGTTCATCAGTCCGATTTTATTGTGAAGACGCCCGGCGGTATCGACAAGTACCACATCGGCACCGCTTGCAACTGCAGAACTGAGAGTGTCAAACGCAACCGATGCGGGATCAGAGCCCATATCCTGATGTATTACAGGGACACCAACCCGACGTCCCCACTCCTGCAACTGTTCAATTGCAGCAGCACGGAATGTGTCTGCGGCCCCAAGAACGACCTTAAGACCTTGATTCTTAAACTGATATGCCAGTTTACCTATAGTAGTTGTCTTACCTACTCCGTTCACACCCACTACCAGAATCACGTACGGTTTACGCCCTGCAGGCACCATGAACGGGGCCGATGCTTCCGTATTGCGGCCTTCTACCAGCAATGATGAAATCTCTTCACGCAATATGGAATTCAGCTCATCGGTTCCCATGTATTTGTCTCTGGCCACTCTTTCTTCAATCCGCGATATGATTTTAAGAGTGGTTTCCACACCGACATCTGAAGTAATCAGGACTTCCTCCAGATTGTCCAGAACATCTGCATCAACCTGGTTTTTTCCCGCAACGGCGCGGGCTATCTTGGAAAAGACGCTTGTCTTGGTCTTTTCCAGGCCCTTGTCAAGAACCTCTTTCCTTTCTTTTGAAAATATAGAAAACAATCCCATTATTCTACAATGCAAGCACCTGTATTTACCATTGGTGCTTAATGCGCAAAGTTAATAAAATACGGCAAACAATACCACCCAAGACACAAAAAAGAAGGGCAACCATACGGCTGCCCTTCAAATATCGCTTTATCAGGAATTTACTTGATAGCGTCCTTAAGCTGTTCCTCTGAGACAATCTGCTCGGTGAACATATAAGCACCTGTCTTAGGTGACTTTACCATCTTGATGACCTTGCTCATTGAAACCTTACCGGTACGCAAGGTAGCAACTACTTTCTTTGCCATGACTTACTTACTGTATTACTTGATTTCGCGATGGATTGTCATCCTCTTGAGAATCGGGTTGTACTTCTTGAGTTCCAGTCTTTCAGGAGTATTCTTCCTGTTCTTGGTAGTGATATAGCGGGAAGTGCCCGGCATACCGCTGTCCTTGTGCTCAGTGCATTCCAGAATAACCTGTACTCTGTTGCCTTTTACTTTTTTTCCCATAATATGTACTCCTAAAAGTTATTACGCAATAATTTTGATGTCCTTCCAGTCGCAATAACCGGCAGCTACAGCTTCCTTGAGAGCGGCATCAAGACCTTTCTTGTTAATGATTCTCAGGCCGGCAGCACTGAGTTTGAGGCTGATCCAGCAGTTTTCCTCTACGTAGAAGAACTTCTTGGTGAACAGATTGACATCAAATGTTCTCTTTGTTCTACGCTTTGAATGAGAGACATTGTTGCCAACCATTGCCTTTTTTCCGGTGATCTGACAAATTCTTGACATATCTATTTGATTTTTATTTGTTTTTATGCTGTGTTCTCAAAACAGGGTGCAAAATAACAACTTTTATTTCATTTTGCCAAACATAGCCGAACATTTTTTCGAATCAAAGTCTGGTGTTTGAATAAATGGGTACATCAATGCCGCAGAAATCCTTATCCAGATACTTGAAATAGCCTGTGCAGGCTATCATCGCAGCATTATCGGTAGTGTATGAGAACCTCGGGATGAAAACCTTCCACCTGTACCTGCGTGCATGATCCTGAAAAGCCTCACGAAGACCGGTATTGGCCGATACGCCCCCAGCCACAGCAACCTGGGTAATTCCAGTGTCCTTGACAGCCTGTCGCAGTTTCTTCATCAGAATGTCAACTATCGTTTTTTCAAGCGATGCGCACAAATCCTCCTTATGGTGTTCAACAAAATCAGGATCGTCCTTGACCCAATCCCTCAGATTATACAGGAACGATGTCTTCAGACCGCTGAAACTGTAGTTGTATCCGGGAATATTCGGTTTGCTGAATTTATATGCGTCAGGATTACCTTGGCGTGCATACCGGTCAATGATCGGTCCTCCAGGATAGCCGAATCCCATAACTTTCGAACATTTGTCCATGGCCTCGCCAGCCGCATCATCAATGGTCTGGCCGAGAATTTCCATTCTATTATATGAATCGACCCTGACTATTTGGGAATTTCCACCCGAAACAAGCAGACACAGGAATGGGAATTCAGGTGTTTCCAGCTGTTCTCCCGGTGTCTTGATGAAATGTGCCAGAATGTGTCCCTGCAAGTGATTGCACTCAATCATCGGAATGCCCAGACTGCGTGCGAACCCCTTTGCGAAAGACACGCCGACAAGAAGCGAGCCCATAAGTCCGGGACCACGCGTAAAGGCAACCGCATTGAGCATGGACGCATCGATGCCGGCACGTTTCAAAGCCGTATCGACCGTCGGCACAATATTCTGCTGATGAGCTCTCGATGCCAGTTCAGGCACTACTCCGCCATACTCTTCGTGGACTTTCTGACTGGCGACAACATTCGACAGCAATTCGCCGTTTTTCATTACGGCAGCCGATGTGTCGTCACATGAAGACTCTATTCCCAGAACATAAACATCCTGTCCCATTTTTCCTTTTTTCCTTATTGCCGGCAAAGTTACCATATTTTTCATCTAACTTTGCAGTATTATTGATGAAAGAACACTCCAAGGAATGATTTGGAACAAAGAAATGGAATGCATGTCCCGTGAGCAGATGCGGGAAGTGCAGGGAGAGAAACTCAGAAAGATTGTTGCGCACGCCTACTCCAACTCACCTTTTTATAAGCAGAGGCTGGATGAGCACGGCGTACACCCAAGTGACATAAAAACAATTGACGATATTGTCAAACTGCCTTTCACCGTCAAGCAGGATCTCAGGGACAACTATCCCTTCGGACTTATGGCAGTTCCCATGAGTGATATCATCAGGCTGCACGCTTCATCAGGTACGACTGGAAAACCTATCGTTGTAGGCTATACGCGTACCGACCTGGACAACTGGTCAGAAGCCGTAGCCAGATGTCTGACAGCTTTCGGATTGGGAAAAAATGATCTTGTTCAGATATCATACGGATACGGTCTGTTCACCGGCGGCCTTGGCGCGCATGCCGGAGTTCAGAAAATCGGCGCCACTGTCATCCCGACAAGCAGCGGCAACACCCAGAAACAGATGCAGCTCATGCAGGATTTTGGGACGACAGCCCTGGCCTGCACGCCATCGTACGCCATGTATATGAGTGACGAACTTCAAAAGGCCGGCATTACACTTGACCGTCTGAAACTGAGAGTAGGCATATTCGGAGCTGAGCCATGGACAGAAGCCATGCGGCAGGAACTGCAGAAAAAGCTCGGCGTCAAGGCATACGACATATACGGTCTGACGGAAATCAGCGGACCCGGCGTGGGAAGCGAATGCGAATGTCAGTGCGGTACCCACATCTGGGAAGACCTGTACTATCCTGAAATAATAGATCCGGTAACTCTGAAACCCGTGGAACCCGGTCAGAAAGGAGAACTGGTTTTCACAACACTTGACAAATGGGGAATGCCGATGCTGCGCTACCGCACACGTGACCTTACCACTCTCAACTACGAAAAGTGCGACTGCGGGCGCACCTGCGTCCGTATGGGCAAGATTATGGGACGCAGTGATGACATGATGATTGTCCGCGGTGTCAACGTATTCCCGTCACAGATTGAATCAATACTGCTTGAATTCCCCGAATACGAGCCCTACTTCCTTATAGAAGTTGACCGTGTGAACAACACCGACACATTCGACATCCAAGTTGAAGTCAAACCCGAATTCTACACCGACCGGATTAACGAACTGGTACGTATCCGTCAGCGCCTGACTTCACGCATACAGAGCGTTATCGGCATACAGCCGAACATCAAAATTGTACAGCCTAATACTATTGAACGATCTACAGGCAAGGCCAAACGCGCAATAGATCACCGCAAATTCGAATAACTGAAACATCAATTGAACTATGATTATCAGACAACTTTCGGTTTTCCTTGAAAACAAAATCGGCATGTTTGCCAAAATAGCAAGACTCCTTGGAGACAACGGCATCAATATGCTGTCTTTCAATATCTCTGAAACCCAGGATTTCGGCATTGCCCGTATCATTGTCGAAAAAGAAGAGGAAGACCGTGCTCTCTCTCTTCTGAAAGCCAATTCTTACGCAGTAAGCATGACGCCGGTTCTGCTTATCCATTGCAATCACGTTCCAGGTGCCATGGCAAACATTCTTGAACAGTTGTCAGCTGCCGGAGTATCAATTGAATACCTCTACGCGTTTGCAGGCAAAGACTCGGATTTTTCAAGAGTTGTCATAAGACCGGACAACCTTGAAAAAGCCAACCAGATTGCACAGGAACTGCAGTAATCTCATGAAGACAGGCAGACGTCTCCTGATTTTCCATGCATTGTCCGTCATAGCCGGCAGTCTCTCCGCTCAGGTTATCAGTTTTTCAGAACCTCATGGTCTGTACAAAAACCCGATCAAGGTCAGTATTTGCGCCGAAGGCACATCCAATCCGATACACTACACGACAGACGGCCGCATTCCACGCCCATCGGACCCGGTATTTGAAGAACCCCTTACGCTTGACAGGACCACAGTGCTAAGGGCTGCCGCCATTCCGGACAGCGTATCGGACAATGACTATGTGCCATATATGCCAGATGTTGCCACCGTCTCATACCTGTTCTATGCCAGCATCATGTCGCAACCTGACAATCCGGAAGGATATCCGACAGAATGGGGACCTTTTTCCGAAATACCGGGAAATGCACCTGCCGATTACGGAATGGACCAGGAGTTGCTTGACAACAAGACCTTCGGCCTGCGTGCGAACTTGGGGTTTGAGCAATTGCCAGTCGTTTCATTGGTCACAGATCCCGACAACCTGTTCAGTCACAGCAAAGACGAAGACAAAGGCGGCATTTACATATATACCGGAGCACTGAAAGGCGACGAATACGGACGTGGTTGGGAAAGGCCGGCTTCAATTGAAATATTTGACGGCAAACTTGAGCTTGACATTTATGAAAACTGCGGAATAAAGATACACGGAGGTTACAGCCGTATTCCTGAAAAGAATCCGAAACACGGTTTCAGAATAATGTTCCGCAAAGAATACGGCCACAAGAAATTAAAGTACCAACTGTTTGGCAGTGACAGCGCTGATGAATACAACAGTCTGATACTCAGAACATTTTCAAACAACTCATGGCAGCATTTCGACAGCAGCCGTTCCTCCGCACAGTACATGCGTGAAATTTGGGCTCGCGAAACACAAAGGAAAATGGGGCACGAATACATTCGCTGGCAGTATGTCCACCTATTCCTGAATGGCATGTATTGGGGTATGTATAATTTGTCGGAAAGACCGGATGATGACTGGTGCAGTACAAACTTCGGGGGGGACGCCAGCGATTACGACGTTTACAAGGACGGCGCACTTTTCAAAGGTTATGACACCAGATGGAAAGCCATGGAAGCGGCAATAGACAGCATAATGGAATATTCACTGATTGGAAAAGAAAACGAATCAGACAGAATTCTTCAAAGACTGGAATCCCTTATGGATATAGACAATTTCATTGACTACATGCTGATTAACTTCTATGCTGGAAACACCGATTGGGACAATGGCAACTGGGTAGCCTATGCAAACCGGGAAAAAAGCACAGGATTCAGATTTATGTGCTGGGACTCGGAACAGATTTTCGATCATTTGAACACCAACAATGTGAATATCCCAAAAGGTTTGCTTACCACGATGTTTCACAAACTGGAATACAACAGAACTTTCAATCAGCGTCTGCAGGACCGGATATACGCCAACTGCTATAACGAAGGCCCGCTGACAGCTGAAAGTGTCATTGATACATGGAATGAACTTTACAGCAGAATAAAATATGCCCTGTATGATGAATCGGCCAGATGGGGAGACTACAGACGCGACGTTCACCAATATGAAGAAAAAGGAGAACTTTATACGCCCGACAACCAGTTTGCCAAAGAAAGAGACAGACTTTTGAACGAATACTTTCCGAAAAGGACCGATGTGCTTATACAGCAGTTGCAGAGTATCTGCCTTAAGATAATGATACGCTATGATGACGGAAGAATATTTGTTAATGGTCAAGCCCCATCTACAGTATTCAGCATTTCCGGAACTGAATACAGCAACAGTAACCTGCCTTCAGGAATATATACTGTAGCAGGACGTCTGGTCCTGGTAAGGCCATGACCCACATAAACAAGTAACAGAAAAACTGATTCTCATTGGTCCCAGATCCGGGACCAAAAGTGGCGGAAAGAGTGGGATTCAAACCCACGGTACGGCTAGGCCGTACGCCGGATTTCGAGTCCGGTCCATTCGATCACTCTGGCATCTTTCCAAGCGCAAAGGTAGTCATTCTTTTGGAAAAATATGACATAATTTACAGGAAATATCAGCACCTGACCATTTTCTGATTCGGCAAATTATTCGCATCTTTACATCAAATTCAACGATATGAAAAATTCAACTAATTTCTGGGGAATGCTGGCACTTGGAGTGTGCCTGATTATGGCAGTAGGCAAATTCACGAATTCAAAACGAACAGTGTATGTCAAAGGTCTTGCCACATGCGAAGTTGAGGCAGACCATGTCATCTGGCCGTTGGTAATCAGGGATGTTGACAACAACCTTCAAAGCCTTTATTCCACGATGAACGGCAAGACTGAAAGTGTGATTGGTTTTCTGAAATCAAACGGTATTGCAGAAGACGAAATCAGCGTCACATCACCATCGGTCACCGACCGTAAGGCGTACGAATACGCAAACGAAAACATAGTGTCACGTTATCAGATGCAGCAGGTCATTACAGTCAGTTCCGACAATGTGGACAAAGTCCGTGGTCTGATGGTCCGACAGGGAGAACTGCTGGCACAGGGAATTGCCACCACCACAGACTATGAATATCAGGTGTCATTTGACTTCAACGGACTGAATGATCTGAAGCCCCGGATGGTGGAAACCGCAACGCGTAACGCGCGTGAGGTTGCACAGAAATTCGCCGATGATTCCGGTTCACGTCTCGGCAAAATACAAACCGCATCGCAAGGACAGTTCTCCATTTCAAACCGCGATTCCAATACGCCCTGGATTAAAGTTGTCAGAGTTGTCACATCGGTAACATATTATCTCAAATAATGGATTCCATCAGAAAATACTTTCCCGAACTGTCAGGCAGGCAACTTGAGCAGTTCGAAGCTCTTGGACCGCTATATACGGACTGGAACAGCAAAATCAATGTAGTTTCCCGCAAGGACATTGACAATCTGTACTGTCATCATATCCTTCATTCACTGGCAATTGCCAAAACGGTGAAATTTGTTCCCGGCACCAGATTGGCCGATATTGGAACAGGCGGAGGATTTCCCGGAATTCCGTTGGCAATACTCTTTCCCGAATGCCATTTCACATTGATTGACAGCATTGGAAAAAAGGTGATGACAGTTGCCGCAAATGTTGCAGAGCAGATTGGTCTTACGAACGTGGAATGCCGGCATGAACGTGCACAGGACGACCCTGACAAATACGAATTCATACTTTCAAGAGGTGTCATGCCCCTACCCGATTTGTGTTCAATTGCCCAGAAACTCATTGACAGGAAGAACCGTCGTAACGCCTACCCCAATGGTGTGATTTGCCTGAAAGGCGGAGACCTTAGCGCAGAGACCCAGAAGTTCCGCAATTCATTTGAGCAGACCGAAATTAGCACCTTCTTCAATGAGGAATTCTTTAAGGATAAGAAAGTGGTTTACGTACAGATATCATGAATGTAAAGTGTCTTGAATTCAATTTTCTTCCCGTCAACACATATGTAGTATGGGACGATACGAACGAATGCGCCATAATTGATCCGGGCTGCTTTTATCCTGGAGAGAACGGGAAACTTGCCGGTTTCATTCAGGAAAACAACCTTAAGGTCAAGTTCCTTTTGAATACGCATCTGCATTTTGATCATGTTTTCGGCAATACGTTTGTTGAGAACACATACTCCGTAAAAGCTCATGGCAATGACGCTGACAACCCATGGATTGAGACCATAAGCAAACGCCTTGCCGTTTTCGGAATGAGGTACGAAGGACATGTCAACCCTATTCTTCCGGAAAACGTGCTGCGCGAAGGAGACATTATTCAATTCGGCAACACCACTCTGCATGTCATGCACATTCCGGGACATTCACCCGGCAGCCTTGTTTTTCATAACCGGAAAGATAAGATACTGTTTTCCGGCGATGTGCTGTTCCAGAACAGCATTGGAAGGACCGATTTCCCCGACAGTGACGGGCCGGCTCTGATAAGCGGCATAAGACGCAAGCTGCTGACACTTGACCCGTCAACAGCAGTCTTTCCGGGTCATGGTCCGGCAACTACAATTGAACAGGAAAAACATTCATTCGAATGAAAAAGTCACATATTGCATTTTTAGCATTATTGGCCGTCTGCTTCCCGACATCGGCCCAGAATAATGCAACGAGCGAAGCACCGCTCATATTTGAGAACAACGAATGGGATTTCGGCACAATAGAAGAAGCCGATGGTATTGTCACACACGTTTTCCGTTTTGCAAACGTATCGGAAAAGCCTATCAGAATTGTCAGCGTATCGACAAGCTGCGGTTGTACCAACGCCCAGTTTTCCACCGAGCCTGTAGCTCCAGGTGAATTCGGAGAGATTACTGTTTATTTCAGCCCTGCCCGCACAGAAGGCCAGCTGTACCGCGAGGTTGAAGTGTTCACCGACAACCGCGAATGGTTCAACAGGCTGACAATCATTGCCAATGTCATACCAATACCAATGGGGCTTGAACAGCTCAATCCTCATGTTCTTTCAGGAACCGTCAGGACAAATACCAACCGGTGCAATTTCGGCTATGTGGCACAGGGGAAAACCGTAACCAAAACCGTCAACCTTGTCAATTCCGGCAAATCCAAGACAAGTATCAAAGTCAAATCAACAGGAAACCGCTTCGGAATGACATACAAAGCGCCTGCAGAAATTGAACCGGAAGAGACCGCAAAAATCAGCATAACATATACCATTCCACAAGGAAAACAGTACTACGGCACAGCACGTGATACCATCTGGATTATGGCCGATGGTCACGCATCCGAACAGCCAATTATCATCAGTGCTCTCAGAGTTGACAATTTTGAAGGAACAGAATCACAGCCTCAACCGGTAATGAGAATTGAGCCGTCTTACGTTGACTTTGGCAAGCAATCTACCGGCAAGAACTGCAAACAGACCATAACCATTGGCAATACCGGCAGCAAAGATCTTGTTTTCCGTGATATCGAGTTAATCCAGTGCTCCGTTACCGGCCTCAGTGAAGGCATGGCAATACAACCCGGTCAGGAAAAGAAAATCACAGTCTCAATCAAATCTCCATCTAAATCGGGAGAAACCAATACAGGTTCCATTTTCCTGACCACAAACGATTCATCACGCCCATTACGTGAGCTTCGCATCCAAGTCCAGTCCAAATAACTGGCTCGTGAGCGAAACAGGCCGAATCACTCACCGCAAAAGAAGAAATGGCGGACATAAAAACGAGAGGGTGACTGTTGAAGTCACCCTCTCGTTTATGTATTGGGAGTTGGATTAGAAACGGCCCATACCGCCGCCCATACCCATGCCGCCGCCCATGCCGCCGCCGAAGCCGCCCATGCCGCCGCCGAAGCCGCCCATGCCACCGCCGAAGCCGCCCATGCCCATGCCGCCGCCCATACCGCCACGGCCGCGCATCATCTGACGTGCATCACGGTTGCCGAATACTGACAGACGGTAGTTCAAGCTTACATTAAAGTAGCTGGTAATGTTCTTGGTTTCAGTATCAGTACGTGAAGTAGCACTCATGCTACGGTTAACAGTGCTGCGCTGGTGCAGAATATCATAAGCTGCAACAGTCAGACTTGCCTTGTTACCCTTCAGGAATGAGAATGAGAACGAAGCGTTCCATATAAGTTCGTCTGTGTTCATTGCTTCTGAATCATATCCGCGACGGCTCTGCATCTGGATATCAGATGCCAGACGTGCGTTTCTCCAAGGCAGGATTGAAGTGAAGCTTGCACCATAGTTGTAACTGTAGGTATCCATGTTACGGTCTGGCTGCAGGTCATTGGTTGAGTGTGAATAGTTCAAACTTCCCATCAGTTCTGCTGACAGATAATCATCACGGTATTCAGCACTCAGGTTCTCATTGGCGCTTGTTGTCTTTGATGTACGCAACTGAGAGGTCATACCAACTGATGCCCAACTTTCCTGATGGTTGAAGTTACCCGATGTGTTTGATGTGATTGAGTAACGGTCATCCGGGAACGTGTAGTTGTACATGATGCTGGCATTTGAACTCCAGTTAGTCCAGAAACCATGTTCGTTCATGTTTTCAGGCTTGCTTTCAGTGCCACCGTTTTCAAGCAGGATAGACCTGTTCTGAATTGAGTTCATATTGTTGTTCAAACCGGCATTGATGTTGAAGCTACCCATTGTAACAGGATTGTACTTCTGATAGCCAAGGCTCAACTGGTTGCTGAATGAAGGACGCAGATTCGGGTTACCGCTTGATATGCGCAACGGGTTGGTATTATCACGTATAGGAAGCAGTTGCTCCATAGATGGCTGGCTTGAACGGCCGTTATAACGTATGTTGATCTGTTCCTGACTTGATACTCTGTAACGGAACTGCAGTGTAGGAGTCCAGTTGAAAACTGTACGTTCAAGAAGAGTATCTACGAGTCCCATACCGGTGTAGTTCATCTTTGAATGCTGAGGCAAGATAGACAGACCGGCAGTGAAATTGTAGGTATTGTCAGTACTGTTCTTACGGAACTGCAGCTGGATGGTCTGGTCATAGTTGTAATAGAATGACCTGCGGCTGAGAGAATCGTCACGAACCATCTGGTTGTCTTCATAAATCCAATCCGGGTTACCCCATGAATCCTGAAGTGCTTCGTCCATATTGTATGTAGCACGGTCACTTTCCTGAGCACTATATGAGAACTGATAGCTTAACTGCAGATATGTACCTGTTGAGATAGGCTCCGAGTAAGTTGACTGTATACTCCAACTGTTCCTGTCCTGAGGATTGTCATTGTAACGGTTCAACAGGCGGTCTTCCTTATTCTTTGTTATGACATTTGTTGAAGTCTGATCGCTGCGTGAGAACTGTTCGCTGTTCGAATGACTGAGATTGTATGTTCCTCTTACAGATACGTTGCGTCCACGGTTACCAAAACGTCTTACGAACTGAATGTTACCGCTTGCGGACTTGCTGGTGCTGACAGACTTTGAATTGCTGGTCTGACTGTTCCAGAGAGACTGGTTGTAAAAGTATGACAGTGAATCCATCAAATCACTGACAGCATCGATAGAATTCTCATCAATATCAAACAGTTTGCCGAATCTTTCAGGAATCTGAGAGAAACTGGTGTAATATGTTGTGGTATCAAGAGGATTGGACATGTATTTGTATGGATCGTCTGTGAATGTACGTGAGTCGTTCTTGTTCCAGCTGTCTGACTTGCTGTATGAGAACTGAGGCTGGAAAAGAAGGCTTGTATAGTTGTCCTTATTCCACTCGATACGCAACTGACCGTTCACGCTTTCACTGCCGCTACCGTTCTTTCCGGCATTGTTACCCCAAGTGTGATCCGGCTGCAGAGGATTGGAAACGTACCAGTTTTCGCTTGATGACTTTGAACTTGATTCATTGTCGCTGTGGCTCCACTGAACGCTACCGCCAAGTTCATATTCGTAGTTGTCGTTTGACACTTCATCGCCAAGGTTGATGGCAAAGTTGGCACCACCAGAGTAGTTGGTGCTGACGCCACCACCGCCGCCGCCGAAGCCGCCCATCATGCCGCCCATGCCGCCGAAGCCGCCGACACCGCCGCCCATGCGGCCCATGCCACCGCCACCGCGAATGCCACCTGATGACTGGCTGGCCGAACCGGTAAGGGTAACCTGCTTGTCCTCATCGAAACGGTTGATTGAGGCATTGACCTGATAAAGTGAATTGGCATCAAAGTCTTCCTTATCCAAAGGACGACCGCCACCAAGTGTCAGGTTTCCGAACCATCCCTTGGCCATGCCCTTCTGTACCTGAAGGTCAAGGACGAATTCCTCTTCACCATCATCAATACCTGTCTGACGGGCCAGGTCACTCTGCTTTTCGTATGTCTTTACCTTTTCAATCATTTCGGCGGTAAGCTGGGTCAGAGCAACGCTCTTGTCGTTACCGAAGAACTCCTTACCGTTTACAAGGACTCTCGATACCTCTCTACCGTTAACAACGATATTACCATCTGAATCAATCTTGAGACCCGGCAGCTTACGCAGCAGGTCTTCAACTGAAGAACCTTCAGGAAGCTTGAAAGCCGCACTGTTGAACATGACGGTATCATTCAGCACCTGAACCTTTGCCACTGCTGCTGAAATGGTAACGTCATCCAGCATCTTTGCGTCAGATTTCATGGTAATCTTGCCAAGATCTGTCACGGCAGTACCGGCCTTGACCGTAAAATTCTTACTGACATCAATGTAGCCAAGGTATGAAATCTTGGCAACATAACTACCTGCCTTGAGGTTTTCAATAAGGAACAAACCGTCTTCGTCGGTTGTATTACCCTTTACATAGGTAGAATCTGTTCCTGACACCTGGTAAACCTGGACGTTTGCTGGGAACAAAGCGTCGGCTGTGTCAAAGTCATAGACCGTACCCTTGATCGAAAGATTCTGGGCAAAAGCCAATGTGGCCGATGTCACCAGAAGCGCTGACAGAGTGGCAAATCTTTTCATTTGTTAGTTGGTTATAATTGTTTGTTTTATGATTGTCGCTACAATAATCCAATAAAATACACCTTTACTATATTAACACAGTTAAATGGTTAAATCTAATTTTTTTCAAATTAACAATTTTACATTCAAATGGACAAAAAATTGTGCCACAGGTTTCAGTATCATGCCTTTTTTCTACTTTTGCCACAACAAAAAAAGTCGTTGAAACGTATGAAAAATGTAATTAAGGCTTTATTCATCTCAATAATTACCATCACATCCTGCAATAGGACTTCTGACGTATCCCAAAAAATTTCGTTTGATATTGACGGCAATGATGGACAATCATACAGCGCCTCAATATACCTGCCGGCCGGCTGGTCATCAGATACGCCGACACCGGCTGTATTCATTGAAGACGGCATGGATTTTGATAATCCACGAAATTGGGCTCTGATGGATTCTCTGTATCTGCATAACGCAATAGGACCGGTAGCGATAGCATGTCTTAACGGAAACAGGATAATGCCGGACCGCACTGATATTTTCATAAACAGTTTCATACCGTACGTCCAGAAGAAATGGAACACAGGACTGACAGCAGACAGCAGAATATGTTTCGGAACAGGTTCGAGTGCAGACCGCTGTCTTGAATTAAGTATGGGAAACAATACTATGTTTGAAGAGTATTGGTGTTTTTCTCCATCGGAAGCTGACCTGTCAGAATACGGATTATTGCAAGAACCCGTCAATTACCTGATTTGTTGGGGGTCCAAAGAGGAAGCCGAAAATCCAGACCACTATTCAGGACTTTTGAACTGTATTCGCAAACGCGGCGGAAACGTCAGATCGTGGAAATATGACGGAGGAATGGAAAAAGGCTGCTGGTACTATTGGTTTTTCCACGAGCTCATGCGCCGCTTCCCCGCTCAGGATTCCTCGTTGAAGTAAATCTTGTAGAATTTTCCGCTTTCGTCCTGTCCCTGCTGGATAAGGTCACGGCTTCCATGAATGTATATGTGGAAGTTCTTGTCAAGCTTTATGACCGATTTGTACAGCCGGTTCTGCTTCTTGACTGCCGTAGGATTGACTTCGAACTGGTCTTCAAGTTCCAACTGGCGTTCCTGCTCATAACGCTGGCGGTAGTCATCGAACATTTCAACCACCTGGGGTTGCCCTATTATCTGCTGTGAAAAGCCCTGAAGGTCAAAACGCGGAGTATTCTTGAAATAGTTCATGGAACGGTTCAGAAGATCGGCCTGATCAGCCCTTGACACCTCGAACTGTTTTGGAAGTTCCTGAGCCACGAAGTTGCGCGTCAGGTCCATAATGTTCTCTGTCTGGAAATATGCGTCCTGACGGCGTGACAGATGCAGGAGATCATCAACCCAGTAACTGGCATTCTGGCTGTTGGTCTTGTCAACCACAGAAACCATATAACCCTTTTCACGCTCGAATTCAAGTATCAGACAGCCCTTGTCAAGCCTTTTCAGATTGACTCCTTCAACCGGACTGATATCAAAACCGTTCTCGTCATGTTCAACCTGCAGGAAAAGTTCCTTGTTCTCAGTCTTGAACAGTCCCACTGCGCGTGAAATGTCGCTCCCTACTCCAAGTCCGGAGAACTGGACCACATAAAAGTCACCGCCTTTGATGTTCTGATGCTGGCAGTTCTCATAAAGATGTGTGGCTATGTCGCGCGAAAAGTCCAGAAGCATGCCCGGATTGTCAAAGATGTCTGAAACCAGGCGGTATACGCGGTTGTTTTCCAGACCCATGTCATCCTGGAAATGAAAACGTGCCTCGCTCTTGAACGAACCAATGAAATAGTCCGTAAGCAGCGAGTTCATATCTTCAGACAGAGCGAAAAGCCTGTCAGACAACACCATAGGTTCTTCGTTAGCCTGATTGCCCACATAGTGAAGGGCCATGCTCTCTATTCTCGGTTCAGCCATATTCTAAAATGATTATTCCTGCAGACCGCCGGCCAGATCAAGAAGTTCGTTGGTAATGGCCTGCTGGCGCAGTTTGTTGTATTGGAGTGTCAGTTCATCGGTCAGACGGTCGGCATTTTCGGTAGCGGCCTGCATAGCTATGACACGTGCGGCCTGTTCGCTTGCGTATGAGTCAAGCATTGCCGAATATACCTTCATCCTGATGACCTTCGGAAGAAGTTCATGTACAAGTTCCTGGGCTGACGGTTCCAGAATGTAGTCAGTTTCAGATTTGCCGTCAGTCTGCGGAACGGAAACCGGCAGAAGCTGTTCATCGACAATACGCTGGCAGCCGGGACTTACAAAATGCGTGTATGAAAGCACAACCTTGTCAATATGTCCGTTCAGATACATGTCCATAAGGTCATCGGCCAGCGACGCGGCATCGCTGTACTGGCGTTGGCCCATCATATCACTGTAACTGCGCGTAATGGCATAACCCTGCTTGCCAAGCGTTTCGGTTATCTTCTGGCCGATGCAGTATATATGCGGTTCATCATCGGTTTTCCTTGTTTCCTCAATCAGAGCCTTGCAGTGACGGATTATGTTGGAATTGAATCCGCCGCACAGGCTGGAATCGGACGAAAAACATATAAGGGCAATGTTCCTGACCGGCCGTTCAACCACCAAAGGAGAAATCTGTCCGGTCTGCGGCATTGAGGAAAGACTTTCCAGAATATGGTCAAGCTGCCTGACATAAGGCAACGCATACTGTATGCTCTGCTGCGCCTTACGCAGTTTCACGCTTGACACCATCTTCATGGCCGATGTGGTTTTCCTGGTACCGGCCACCGATGCTATCCTGTTCTTTATCTCCTTGAGTGACATAGGGTTACAAGCCTAATTCCGATATGGTCTTTTCAGTCAGCTGCTGGATGGCAGTCTCAATCTCCGGATTTATAATGCCGGTACCAAGCGGTTCAAGAACAGTCTGTTTGTATTTGCTTTCAGCCAATTCAATGAAACGCTCCTGAAATTCAGCCACACGTTCCAGAGGAACCTGTTTCAGAAGTCCGTGTATTCCGCAGTACAGCACAGCTATCTGTTCCCCTACCGGCATTGGCGAATACTGGGGCTGTACCAGAAGCATGTTGTTCTTGCGTCCCTTGTCAAGCACCATAGCAGTAACAGGATCCATATCGCTGCTGAACTTTGAGAACGCTTCAAGTTCGCGGAACTGGGCCTGGTCAATCTTCAAAGTGCCGGCAACCTTCTTCATTGACTTGATCTGGGCGTTACCTCCTACACGTGAAACCGATATGCCGACATTCACAGCCGGACGGAAGCCCTGGTTGAACAGGCTCGATTCCAGATAGATCTGTCCGTCGGTAATTGAAATGACGTTCGTAGGAATGTATGCGGACACGTCGCCGGCCTGTGTTTCAATGATAGGCAGAGCCGTCAGAGAACCGCCTCCTTTCACATGGCCTTCAAGAGACTTTGGCAGGTCATTCATCTTTTCAGCGACCTCCTGCTGGCCTATAATCTTGGCTGCACGCTCAAGCAGACGTGAATGCAGGTAGAAAATATCGCCAGGATATGCCTCACGTCCTGAAGGACGGCGCAGAATCAGTGACACCTCACGGTACGCCACAGCCTGTTTTGACAGGTCATCGTAGACAACCAGAGCATGACGGCCGGTATCACGGAAATACTCGCCTATTGCAGCACCGGCCAAAGGAGCGTAATACTGCAATGCGGCAGGATCGGCCGCAGTAGCGGTAACCACAATGGTATAGTCAAGTGCGCCGTGCTGACGCAGAGTGTTCACAATGGTGGCAACTGTAGAACCTTTCTGTCCAACAGCCACATATATGCAATAGACAGGATCACCTGCTTCGTAATTGGCACGCTGGTTGATGATAGTGTCAATGGCTATTGCAGTCTTGCCGGTCTGACGGTCACCGATAATCAACTCACGCTGGCCGCGGCCAATCGGAATCATGGCGTCAATGGCACGAAGCCCTGTCTGAAGCGGCTGCTTGACGGGTTCACGGAACACCACTCCCGGAGCCTTGCGCTCAAGTGGCATGTCAAAGAAAGGACCGTCAATTTCACCGAGTCCGTCCATTGGCTGGCCAAGCGGATTCACTACACGTCCCACCATCTTTTCGCTGACACGTATTGAAGCGATGCGACCTGTGCGGTGCACTGTCATCCCCTCCTTGATTCTGTCGGTAGGACCCAGCAGAATGGCACCCACGTTGTCCTCCTCAAGATTCATCACTATGGCACGTATGCCATTGTCAAACTCTATCAGTTCATCGGCCTGGGCATTGCGGAGTCCGTATATGCGGACCACGCCATCACTTACCTGAAGCACGGTTCCCACTTCCTGGAAACTTGCTGACGTGTCAATGCCACGCAACTGTTCCAGAAGCACATCGGACACTTCACTTGCCTTTACTGCGTTTGCCATTATATAACCCTGTTGTTCTTTTCAATAAGTTCATGACGGATACGCTGCAACCTTGTAGCCACGCTGGCATCAAGACGATATCCGTCAATCTGAAGCACGAATCCCCCATCAAGACCGGGATCAACCGTATGCGTCCATTCAGGTGTTCCGTGTTCAACTGTTTCAATAAGCTTCTTCAGACGTTCCCTGCGTTCGTCACCCACAGGAGTTGCCGTAATAAGCTGTACCGGCACAATGCCATTGCGCTTGCGGTACATGTCCATGTAGTTTGTTGCCATGAAGACCAGCATGTTACCCCTTCCAGCTTCTATCACAAGCCTCAGGAACCTTGACAGTGCCTGACTGGGCTGTGTCAGTCCGTCAGTCACAGCCGTTTCAAGGAGCCTGCACTTGGATTCATCGTCAACAGTGGGGTCTGACAGACGGTCACGTATGGCACGGACATGCATCAGACGTTGGGAAAGTATCTGCATTTCAGCATACACCTTCTCATCCTGCCCCAGCTCGACGGCATACTCCAGAAGAGCCTTGGCATAACGTACCGATACCGTACCCGTGTTCATGACTTATCTGCCGGTTTTCACGTCATCTATCATGCGGTCAATCATATTAAGCTGTTCCTCATCGGAATCAAGCTGCTTCATGACCACCTTTTCAGCTACCTGTACTGACAGTTCCGCCACCTGACGGCGCAGGCCGCGCAGGGCCTCCTCCTTCTCCTGACGGATTTGTTCCCGTGCATCGGAAATGATTTTCTCACCAGCTTCCTTGGCACGGTTTTCCGCTTCCGCAATGATTTCTTCACGCCGGTCTGTGGCTTCCTTCAGGATACGCGCCTTTTCAGCACGCGTCTCCTTGAGAAGCGCATCACATTCGCTCTGAATGCCTTCAAGACGCTCTGCAGCCTTCTTGGCCGCATCAAGCGACTTGTCAATGTAGTCACTGCGTTTGTCCACCATATCGGTAATCATAGGGAAGCCCCACTTTGCCAATATGAAGAACACTATTCCTGCCGCAATGAGCATCCAGACAAGCGTTCCGACTTCAGGAATCAGCAAATCCATTTATGCGTATAGTGCTAACAGACAAACAATTATGGCAAGGAGTGAAGCACCCTCCATAAAAGCGCCAATAAGAATCATGGATGAACGGATGTCACCTGCGGCCTCGGGCTGACGGGCAATGGACTCCATTGCTGACTGACCTATCTTTCCCAAACCGAAACCGGCACCGATTACTGCAATTGCAGCTCCCAGAGCAATAACTCCATTACCTAATGCTGCACCTGCGGCAGCCTGTAAAAATGTTGCTAATAACATAGTCGTAAATATTAATTATTTGTAATCTCCTTTTTCTTTTCATCGTGATGTTCCTGCCTGGACAGTCCGATGAACACGGCTGACAGCATAGTGAACACATACGCCTGGATATAAGCCACAAGCAGTTCCAGACAATTCATGAATACCATGAAGAACAGCGAAAGACCTGTCATGGGAACCCCAATGAGCGGCCCCATACCGGCTGTAATGAAAATCACACATGTCAGTGCCAGAATAATGGCATGTCCGGCCGTCATGTTGGCAAACAGACGGACGGTCAGCGCAAACGGCTTGGTGAATATTCCTATTATTTCAATGAACGGAAGCAGCGGAACCGGAGCCTTCAGGAAAACAGGCACATCGGGCCATAGTATCTCCTTCCAGTATTCCCGGTTTCCGAAAATGTTTACGGTAAAGAAGGTAATAAGGGCCAGAAACAGTGTCACGGCAATGTTGCCGGTCACATTGGCACCTGCCGGGAATATGGGTATAAGTCCCATGATGTTACTGACAAGTATGAAGAAGAACATGGTAAGCAGCAGCGGTGCATAACGTTTGTAGTCCTTGCCCACTGAAGGCTTTATCACATCATCGACTATCATTGCCACAACATACTCTATCAGCCCGACAAATCCGCGCGGTGCGGCATCGGTCTCCTTATGGTGCCGGTACCAGCGGCCCGTACACATTATTATAATGCATAGGAGCAGACAGTTGATTATGACGCCCAATGCCACTTTGGTCAGAGACAGATCCAGCGGTTTGAGTTCGGTGCCGTCAGGCAGTGTCTCGACCAGCTTGCCGGCATGAGCACCCTCTTTGGTAATATGGAAACCGTCATAACTGCCATTCTCTTCAAGCTTGTCCGACATGAAGAAATGCCAGCCGGTAGCCTTGCTGTACAGCATGACAGGCAGATCTATGACATAATCCCTGTTTGCCGTACTGAATACATGCCATTCATACGAATCCTTAAGATGTCCGAAAATAATCTCCTTGACATCTATACGTTCTGCGTCAGTTGCCATCACCGGAATGAAGGCGGACAGAATGGTCAATATGGCAATCAATCTCTTCAAGACTTCTTTTCTCCTTTTATGAAATGAACAGTTTCAAATGTCATCATCACGAAATAGAATACCACGAATACTATTGCAAACGGCAGCATGTGTTCCCTGTCAGCAATAAGGCATGCCGCAAGAAAGACAATTGACGAAAGCATTTTCACTATTCTGTACTCCATAAAGAAAAATGCCTTGTCGCGCTTCTTTTTGCCGCGTGAACGCTTCAGAAGCCACATCACTCCCAACATTATGCAGAAGAATACCGGTATGGCGAACAGAATGGCAGGGAAACCGACCGATGTGCAGTACACCAGCACACAGGCAGCAATGACAGTCAGGCAAATAACCAATGCCAGATAACTGATTATAAACTCCTTGTCCCTGTTCATATCATTCAATGCAAATTGAAATTTCATTATTCTTCACCTCTACGAATCCGCTGTTGGCCATATACTCAACAGTACCATTCGCACCCTTGCAGACCACTTTGCCCTTCACGAGCGATGATATGATCGGCGCATGGCCGCTCAGAACCGTGAACCTGCCGGCACTTCCCGGCAGGGAAACGCTTTCGGCCTGCCCCTCATAAAGCATCTGCGACGGTGTCAGTATCTGAACGTTCAGCATAGTCTTTTACTTTGCAACTTCACCCAAAAGCTTGCGGCCCTTCTCAATGGCTTCTTCAATGGTTCCCACATTCATGAACACCTGCTCGGGCAGGTCGTCACATTCACCGTCAAGAATCATATTGAAACCGCGTATGGTGTCTTCAATGCTTACCATCACACCGGGAACACCTGTAAACTGCTCAGCCACATGGAACGGCTGCGACAGGAAACGCTGCACGCGGCGGGCACGGGCAACGGTCAGTTTGTCTTCGTCAGACAGTTCATCCATACCCAGAATGGATATGATGTCCTGCAGTTCATTGTAACGCTGCAATATCTGAATGACACGCTGTGCGGTATCGTAATGGGCCTTACCGACAATATTGGGGTCAAGGATGCGCGATGTTGACTCCAGCGGGTCAACAGCCGGATAAATACCAAGTTCGGCAATCTTGCGGCTGAGCACCGTTGTGGCATCAAGATGCGAGAATGTGGTGGCAGGAGCCGGGTCAGTAAGGTCATCGGCCGGAACATACACTGCCTGGACCGATGTGATTGAACCGTGTATGGTCGATGTGATGCGTTCCTGCATCTTACCCATTTCACTGGCCAATGTAGGCTGGTAACCTACGGCGCTAGGCATACGCCCCAACAGAGCCGACACCTCACTACCTGCCTGAGTGAAGCGGAAAATATTATCGATAAAGAACAGAATATCACTGTATTGACCATCACTTCCTGCACCATCACGGAAAGATTCGGCAACAGTCAGACCTGACAGGGCAACCGACTGACGCGCCCCAGGAGGTTCGTTCATCTGGCCATAGACAAGCGTGGCCTGCGATTTTGCCACCTCATTATAATCGACCTTTGACAGATCCCATTCACCTTTGGCCATGCTCTCCTTGAAGGCATCTCCGTAGCGTATTACGCCGGACTCAATCATTTCGCGCAACAGGTCATTGCCTTCACGGGTACGCTCTCCCACTCCGGCAAACACCGAGAAGCCGTTGTTCTTTTTGGCTATATTGTTGATAAGCTCCATGATGAGCACTGTCTTGCCTACACCTGCGCCACCGAACAGACCAATCTTACCGCCCTTGCAATAAGGTTCCAGCAGGTCGATGACCTTGATTCCGGTAAACAGGACCTCCTCAACGGTTGACAGTTCCTCGAACTTCGGCGGTTCGCGGTGAATCGGGAAAGCACCCTGCATGTCCAGTTCCTTCAGGTCATCTATAGGAGCGCCTGTAACATTCATCATGCGGCCCTTTATCTGCTTGCCCACCGGCATAGTTATAGGACTGCCAAGCGGTTTGGCCTCCATGCCGCGGTACAGACCTGTGGTCAGGTCCATAGCCACACAGCGAACCATATTCTCACCAATATGCTGCTGAACTTCAACAATCAGTCTGCGTCCGTCATCGCGGATAACTTCCAAAGCATCGTGAATGGCGGGCAGACTGTCCTTGCCGCCTTCAAACGCGACATCGACAACCGGTCCTATTATCTGGCTGATATGTCCTGTCTGTACTGTCATACCTTAAATTGTTTGAAACGCGAATATAATCAAATAAAGAATAAGGTATACCCTAATTTTTAATAAATTTGCCACACTATGATACTCTCCGGAACAATTCTCATTATCCTGCAACTGTTTGCAGGTTTCGTACTCCTGCTTTTCGGCGGAGACTGGCTGGTCAATGCAGGCGTGGCCATTGCAAGACGTTTCAATATTTCACCTCTTGTAATAGGTCTGACAATTGTAGCTTTCGGGACATCTGCCCCCGAACTGCTTGTAAGCACCATTTCGGCCATCAAAGGCAACGCCGGCATTGCAATGGGAAATGTATTGGGCTCAAATATCGCCAACATAGGACTGATTCTCGGACTGACTGCAATGATATGCCCCATTGCCGTAAACGGAATGAAGGCGGTCAGCGCAAACGGTCTTGTAATGATCGGCGCTTCAGTCATGCTTGTGCTGTTGTCAATTAACGGGAAAATTTCGCGTACCGAAGGATTTCTACTGTTCCTGCTCATTGTAATCTACACCATCCTGTCCATACTCAAAGGCCGCAGGAATCAAAACCCCATGTCAGACAATACCGGATCCGATGATTCCGGCGCCAATGGAGCCGACTCCAGTTCCATGCGCCCCCTGT
This sequence comes from Bacteroidaceae bacterium, assembly GCA_024398755.1. Classification (GTDB taxonomy): domain Bacteria; phylum Bacteroidota; class Bacteroidia; order Bacteroidales; family Bacteroidaceae; genus Colenecus. Next base: position 62,387 of record JAKSIQ010000006.1, read on the forward strand.
CAGCATTCCTGCTGCTCATTCTTTCATGCGGTATGCTCAGTTATGGAGCTGACCTCCTGGTCAATGGTGCATCAAGTCTGGCCAGCGCCATGGGTGTCAGCGACAAAGTCATAGGCCTGACAATAGTGGCATTCGGAACCAGTCTTCCCGAGCTTGCCGCATCGGTCGCTGCCGCCATCAAAAAGCAGATGGACATTTCCATTGGAAACATTATCGGTTCCAACATCTTCAACATACTGTGCGTACTTGGAGTTTCATCAGCAATATCACCGATTGCATTCCAATTCAATACCTACTTGAAGGATTTCATTATCATGCTGACATTCTCCATAGCCCTTCTGCTAATGGTCAGGCCATGGAAACAGACAGGCAGGCTGTCACGCGTTTCAGGTCTTGTCCTGTTTCTGGGTTACGCCGCCTACGCCTGGTCACTGTTCTGATTCAAAATGGTAACACTATGAGTCCAAAGAGAAACTGCATACTTATCCTGTTGCTGTCTGTACTTGTGTCATGCTCAGGAAAAGGACGGGAATTCAATCCTGATCCCAAGGGACCTGAAGATCTGGCAGGAAGTATCATATCATGCGGTCAGGGTTCCAGCTATCAGAGATTCTTCTCCGAACATTATCCGGACTACACAACGGTTGACTTCGCCAATGCCGACATGCTTGTTGCCGTTCAGAGCGGCAAGGCGGATTTCGGTTTTGTGGACAGTCTGGAACTGTTGGCACTCAATCTGGACCGTTATGGGCTTGAAGAAAAGTTCACCAGTTTCCAACGCCATGAATACCCTATGCTGTTCAGCAGGAAAACGCCGGGATACTGCGACATATTCAACAGATTCCTGCATGAATTCAAGGCGGACGGATCAATGGACCGTCTGTTGGGAAGATGGATGGGGCCCGATGACGCACAAAGGTATCTGGATACGCTTGAACTGCCGGCAGAAGGAAAAAGCATGGTGGTTGCACTATCCGTATCACGTTATCCGTACACATATTTCACAGAAAACGGTCCTTCAGGATTCCAGATTGACCTGATGCACCATTTCAGCGCCTGGTCGGGCATCCCGGTTGAATTCAAAGTCATGGATACAGGGGCCATTCCGCCGGCATTGATGGCAGGAACGGTCCAATGCACAATGATTCCTTTTGAAAACACCGAGGAAAGGGCAAGGTTCGTGATGTTCTCTGAGCCTTACATTTCGGACTGCGGAACATGCATCGGCAGAAAGTCCGGCCATTTTGAGAAAGAGCCTTTCATCAGCAGATTGAAGCAGTCGGTCCGGATGAACCTGATAGAGGAAAACAGATGGAAAATGGTGCTTGACGGGTTGTTTGTCACAATTGAAATTTCATTGTATTCCATTATCGCATCCATTCTGGCCGGAGCCGGAATATGCGCCATGCGCATGTCCCGCAGAAAATGGCTGCAGACTACTGCAAAAGTCACTATCAACATTATCCGCAGAATTCCGCTGCTGATATTGCTGATGATTCTTCTCTATGTCGTGTTCGCATCGTTCCATCCTGAACCGATGCTCGTTGCGACAATCGGATTCGCCATCTATTTCGGGGTATATTTCAGCGAATCGTTCCGAACCGGAATAGAGAGCATACAGCATGGTCAGTGGGAAGCCGGATACGCCCTGGGGTTCAGCAGCCTTGCGACATTCTGCAAAATTATTCTGCCACAGGCGCTGCTGAGAATCATTCCGGTATTCAAAGGACTGATGATAACTCTGATAAAGAGCACATCGATAGTCGGTTACATAGCCATATTCGATATGACGAAAGCCAGTGACATGATCCGTTCCAGAACGTTTGACGCCTTCTTCCCTCTGCTGACAGTCGCCGCGCTGTACCTGATTCTATCATGGCTGTTCGGATTTATTCTGGATAGTGTTCACAAAAGTCTCACTCCCAAACACCGCACAATATGAAAATGACTCCTATCAGATATCTGGCAGCGGCTTCATTGTTGGCATTGTTTGTGTGTTGCTCTGGAAATGACAATTATTACGAGCCACCGGTCATCGAGACTCTTGAAGACCTGCGCGGACATACCGTGGCTGTGTCATCAGGTTCAAGGCAGGATATCGCCCTGACAGATATAGGCGGAATAAATCTTGTCAGAATGCCTGTGGCCGATATTGTACTGACATTAAAATCCGGCATCGCAGAACTGGGCATTCTACTGACCGGTACGGCACATACGGCCAGACTACAGGATTACGGACTGACAATTTACAAAGACGATTTCTTTCCCGGTGAAGTCTGTTCAGGTTTTTCAAAAAGCAAAGCCGACGTTTGCGACAGATACAACAGTTTCCTGAAGGAGTTCAAAGCGAACGGCGGTTATGACCGGCTTATGGCCGCCTGGGAATCGAATTTTGATTCCATGACAGTCACAGCTCCATTAGAGTGTCCCCCACTTTCAGGTCCTGACCCATTGCTGGTAGGAATTACGGTAGGCGTTTCACCTTATATCCTGATGACGAATGGCGAATACACGGGAATAGAAATTGACATTTTCAATCATTTCAGTCAGGCCACAGGTATTCCTGTCAAATATGTCGAGTTCGAATTTTCAGCTCTGATACCATGCATTACCACAGGAAAAATCGATGCTTTAGTCTCCCACATGGCCCGAACTGAAGAAAGAGCTACAAAAATACTGTTTTCCGATGCCGTCCTGACATCTGGCGCATGTGTCATAGGAAAAATACCGGGAAAGCAATCGGATATCCAAAAGCCCGGTCTGTTACAGAACATCAAGGAAAGCATTCAGATAAATCTCATAAATGAAGACCGATGGAAACTGCTCACCGACGGTTTGACTGTAACTGTTCTGATATCAGTACTGTCAATTCTGGCCGGAACCATGATAGGCATATTGCTGTGTTTCCTGAGAATGCGCAGCAAAAGATATACCGAGAAAGCCATCGGATACCTGATAGATCTGATAAGGGGAATTCCCATACTGATTATTCTGATGCTAATGTTCTATGTGATTTTCGGTTCCGTACAGGCTTCGGGAACAACAATAGCGGTCTGCAGTTTCGGGCTCTATTACGGAGCATACTTCGCTGAGATTTTCCGCAGTGGAATGATGGGCATAGGACGTGGACAATGGGAGGCTGGAGCGGCACTGGGACTCAGCAGACTGCAGACATTCAGACTGGTGGCTCTGCCACAGGCATTGAAGATGATATTGCCGGTTTACAAAGGCGATGTCATAGCACTGATAAAAGGCACTTCCATAGTCGGATATGTAGCCATCAAAGATCTGACAAAAGGCGGTGACACCATCCGTTCACTTACAATGGATCCGTTCTTTCCACTTATTATCGTAACGATAGCATACTTTATACTTTCCAGACTGGCCGAATGGATGCTTGACGCATTGGAGGCCAGACTGACGAATTCAGAAACGAATAAAAGCCACAAATCATGATAACAGTCAGACATCTTAACAAAACCTTCCATGACGGTCAGAAACCGCTGACTGTCCTGAGAGACGTCAACTGTGAGATAAGAAAAGGTGAAGTCATTTCCATAATCGGTCCGTCAGGCACTGGCAAAAGCACTTTCCTGCGCTGTCTGAACCGTCTTGAAGAGCCGACTGCCGGTCAGATTGAGATTGACGGAGACGACATTCTGGCTCCCGATGCCGATGTCCGTCGTCTGCGTCAGAAAATGGGTATGGTTTTCCAGAACTTCAACCTGTTCGAACACCTGACAATAATTGACAATATCACACTGGCACCACGCAATCTGCTTGGTTTGTCAAAAGCCGATGCCGAAAAACGCGCTCTTGAACTGCTTGAGATGGTGGGGCTTGGAGAAAAGGCCGGAAGCCTGCCCAATGAACTGTCAGGCGGACAGAAGCAGAGAGTGGCAATAGCACGCTGTCTGGCAATGAATCCGCAGATCATTCTGTTTGACGAACCGACATCGGCTCTTGATCCGACAATGGTCAGCGAAGTCCTTGCTGTAATAAGGCAGCTTGCGTCACAGGGCATGACAATGGCTATAGTCAGTCATGAAATGCAGTTCGTGCGCGATGTAAGCACACGTGTGTTCTTCATGAACGACGGCATAATCTATGAAGAGGGTACGCCTGAACAGATTTTCGACAATCCGCAGAAGAATGCCACAAAATCATTCATCAACCGGATAAGAACCTTGGAATTTCGCCTGAAAGACCGCCATTTCGATCTGTACGACATGTTCGGACAGGTACAGCGATTCTGCTCGAAATACGGTCTTGGAGAAAAGATATTCGGAAAAATACAGCATGTCATTGAGGAAATGACCTCTGAAATCATGCCGTTTGACACAGCTGTTTCGGTAGTGATTGACTATTCTGAAAAGAACGGCACCCTGACAATGACGTTCACGCAGGAAAACTACACTGCTGCAGACGGCATCATTGCCGGAGCCGATGCCGACAATGTGTCACTCATGCTTGTTGGCGGCCTGTGCAGTGAAATGACCGAACCCGTTCCAGGTACTGTCAGGATTCTTTTCAACGCCTGACAGTACTGCGTACAAACCAGACTATCAGGGCAATGTACATTGCCAGCGACAGCCATTCTGCGGCGTGACAGCCTGTCCAGGCCTGCGACATCATAAGGTCCAGACCGGCAAATTTCAGAGCGGCACTTACAACGCCCATCAGCGCACCGCCTGCAATGAAGCCCGATGCCAGCAGCGTGCCATGCTCCACCCTGTTCTTGTTGACAGTCCCATCCTTTGAACGGCTGCCCACGTACCAGTTTATTGCACCGCCTACAACCAGAGGTATGTTCAGGTTGAAAGGTATGAACATGCCAAGAGCGAATGCCAGAGCCGGCACATGGCAGAAATTCAGAATCAGCGCAATGACTGCACCTGTAGCGTAGAGCCACCATGGAGCGCCTGTGCCTGACATAAGCGGATCAATGACAGCCGCCATGGCATTGGCCTGAGGTGCCGCAAGAGCGTTTTCACCTACAAAGCCGTAAGTCTTGTTCAGAATTATCAGAACGCCTCCGACTGTCAGAGCCGATACCAGAGTACCCAGGAACTTCCAGCTTTCCTGCACCTTTGGAGTCGTACCGATCCAGTATCCTATCTTCAGGTCAGTAATGAAACCTCCGGCCATCGACAGAGCCGTACACACCACTCCTCCCATAATCAGAGCCGATACTATTCCGGCAGAACCCTTCAGTCCGACAGCCACCATTATGACCGATGCCAGAATCAGGGTCATTAGCGTCATGCCTGACACCGGATTGGTTCCTACAATTGCAATGGCATTGGCAGCCACTGTAGTGAACAGGAACGCAATTATTCCGACAACCAGAATACCTGTAACGGCGTGAAGCAGGTTGAAGTCCATTACTCCAAAGAAGAAGAATGCGAATACCGTCAGCAGTGCAACGATAACTCCAATGATGACAATCTTCATGGGAAGATCCTTCTGCGTGCGTTCAACGGCAGCACCCTGTGACGATGCGCCTTTCAGTTCGCGACCGGCCAGACCGACTGCGCTCTTGATGACAGGCCATGACTTGATGATGCCCAGGATACCGGCCATTGCTATGCCTCCAATACCAATGTGACGTGCATAGCTGGTAAAAATCTGCTCGGGCTCCATTGTCGCAATTGCATCGGTCACGGCAGGATTGACTGACTGCAGGAAAGCATCGCCCAACATTGGCATCAGAGGAACTATTATGAACCAGACGACGGCCGAACCGGCTGCAATTATGCATGCGTATTTCAACCCTACAATATAGCCCAGGCCAAGGACTGCCGCACCGGTATTGATGCTGAACACCAGTTTCGCTTTGGTGGCCAGAGCGGCGCCCCACCTGCACACGCGTGTTGAGAACACCTCGGTCCATGTCCCGAAAGTGGCTACCAGGAAGTCATACAGACCTCCTATGATACCTGACACTATGAGCGGTTTGGCCTGACCTGCGCCCTTCTCACCGGAAATCAGAACCTGCGTTGTTGCTGTAGCCTCCGGGAAGGGATACTTGCCGTGCATATCCTTGACAAAATACTTTCTGAAAGGTATCAGAAACAGTATTCCAAGCACGCCGCCCAGCAGTGAGCTTATGAACACCTGCATGAAATTGACCGTCATGTCCGGATATTTGGCCTGCAGAATGTACAGTGCCGGAAGAGTAAATATGGCACCGGCCACTATCACGCCCGAGCATGAGCCTATTGACTGGATAATGACGTTCTCAGCAAGCGCATTCTTTCTTCTGGCTACCGATGACACGCCAACTGCTATGATGGCAATGGGAATGGCAGCTTCAAAAACCTGCCCGACCTTCAGCCCGAGATAAGCGGCAGCTGCTGAGAACAGCACTGCCATCAGGAGCCCCCAGCCCACCGACCACAGATTGGCTTCACGGACAGGGCTGCCAGACGGCAGCACAGGCTCATATTGTTCTCCTTCCCTTAGCTCTCTGAATGCGTTATCAGGCAGTTCCATCGGTTTCTTCTCTTCCATATCAGTTCAGTATTCAAAATATCGAATCTGTTTTTTTGCGAAATTATCATTTTTAGCGTTAACACCATTGTTCCAAAACAACAAATGAATAACTTTAGGGCTTGGAAAATTTTTTTACATATTAACCAAATAACCAGACTTATGAAAAAACTGTTTTTATCAGCTGCTGTCGCAATGACTGTACTGTCAGTCCAGGCACAGGAGTCAAGAGTGATTGAAGACGGAGGAACCGGCCCTTACAAGGCTGTCATGACACAGGATGCGAGCCTATCGACCCACACCATCATCCGCCCGGAAGACATGAGCAAATTCGGAAAGGGCAACCTGATTCCTGTTCTGCTCTGGGGTAACGGCGGTTGCGCAAAATCATGCAGCGGTCATGTCAATTTCCTTAGCGAAGTTGCATCGCAGGGCTTCTTCATTGTTGCAATAGGTCCGATGCCTGCTGCAGGAGCTGCTCCTCAGGCTGGCCAGACCGGTGGTGGAATGCCGCAGATGGGTGGCGGAATGCCTCCAATGGGCGGTGGATTCCCCGGCGGCGGAATGCCTCAGATGGGAGGTCAGCGTCCTCAGGGCGCTCCACAGGGCGCTCCACAGGGTCAGGG
>JAKSIQ010000060.1 GCA_024398755.1 Bacteroidaceae bacterium
GTGACTGATAATCAACTCACTTTGTTCTGAAACAAATTCATCGAACTCACGTTATTTACGCTTACCCCCACTAAATTTCCACTGAGCCGTTTTTTCGCCCAAGCCTGTGCACAGGAGCACGTACGGAAATACATTGGGACTGGAGACTTCCGTCTCCAGTTTTTTTTATAACTTTGCAAGTTATCAAGTAGCTGTTTTCCGATTCTAATAGATATAAAATATATAGAAATGGGTACCGAATTCAAGTATGCACCGATGTTTCAGCTCGGCAAGGACGAGACTGAGTATTATCTGCTTACAAAGGACTATGTCAGCGTAAGCGAGTTTGAAGGCAAACAGATCCTTAAGGTTCAGCCCGAGGCACTGACCATGATGGCAAATGCGGCTTTCCGTGACGTGAGCTTCCTGCTCCGCCGCAGCCACAACGAGCAGGTTGCCAAGATACTGCGCGACCCCGAGGCAAGTGAGAACGACAAGTACGTGGCTCTGACTTTCCTGCGCAACGCCGAAGTTGCAGCCAAGGGCAAACTCCCTCTGTGCCAGGATACCGGCACTGCCATAATCCACGGAGAGAAAGGCCAGCAGGTATGGACCGGTTTCTGTGACGAGGAGGCTCTGGCAAAGGGCGTATTCAAGACATACACCGAGGAGAACCTGCGCTACTCGCAGAACGCTCCCCTTGACATGTACAACGAGGTGAACACAAAATGTAACCTGCCCGCACAGATTGACCTTGAGGCCACCGAGGGCATGGAATACCGTTTCCTCATGGTAACGAAGGGCGGCGGATCGGCCAACAAGTCATACCTGTACCAGGAGACCAAGGCGCGCATCCAGAACCCCGGCACCCTGATTCCTTTCTTGGTGGAGAAGATGAAGAGCCTGGGCACCGCAGCATGTCCACCCTACCACATTGCATTCGTAATTGGCGGTACAAGCGCCGAAAAGAACCTGCTTACCGTAAAGCTTGCATCGACCCACTACTATGACAGCCTGCCCACCACCGGTGACGAGACCGGCCGCGCATTCCGTGACGTGGAATTGGAGAAACAGCTTCTGCAGGAGGCCTACAAGATTGGACTTGGTGCACAGTTCGGCGGCAAGTATCTGGCTCATGACGTACGCGTGATACGTCTGCCGCGCCACGGCGCAAGCTGCCCCATAGGACTGGGTGTAAGCTGCAGCGCCGACCGCAACATCAAGGCCAAGATAAACAAGGACGGTATCTGGATTGAGAAGATGGACGACAAACCATACGAACTGATTCCCGAAGAGCTGCGTCAGGCAGGTGAGGGCGATGCCGTAAAGGTCGATCTGAACCGCCCCATGAGTGAGGTCTGCAAGCAGCTGTCACAGTACCCCGTAAGCACCCGTCTGTCACTGAACGGCACCATCATTGTAGGCCGTGACATTGCACATGCCAAGCTCAAGGCCCGCCTTGATGCAGGCGAAGGCATGCCGCAGTACATGAAGGAGCACCCCATCTACTACGCAGGTCCTGCAAAGACACCTTGCGGCATGGCTTGCGGCTCAATGGGACCGACAACAGCAGGCCGCATGGACCCGTACGTTGACGAGTTCCAGGATAATGGAGGCTCGATGATAATGCTGGCCAAGGGCAACCGTTCACAGGCTGTGACCGATGCCTGCAAGAAGCACGGCGGCTTCTACTTAGGTTCAATAGGCGGTCCCGCTGCCATCCTGGCACAGAACAACATCAAGTCAATTGAGTGCGTCGAGTATCCGGAACTTGGCATGGAAGCCATCTGGAAGATTGAGGTCGAGGACTTCCCCGCATTCATACTGGTCGATGACAAGGGTAACGACTTTTTCAAGCAGTTGAAGCCTTGTGCCAATTGCACAATTCTTTAACTGCCTGAAAAAATCAATTTTGGGAATATGTACTTCAGGGACATAATTGGACAGGAAGAGGTCAAGGACAGGCTGCGTCAGATGGCTGACAGCGGCACTGTCCCGCATGCCCTTCTGTTTGCAGGTCCTGAAGGAACCGGCAAGCTTCAGGCTGCCATTGCCTTTGCGCGCTATCTGCTGTGCGGCGGAAAGGAAGGAAACGGAAATGAAGGAGGTGAAGCATGCGGACATTGTCCGTCATGCGTCAAGATGGACAAACTGGTACACCCCGACCTGCATTTCATTTTCCCCGTAATAAACAAGGGCAAATCCGACAGCCCCACGCTGTCGTCCGATGAGATTGCCGCATGGCGCCGCATAATCCTTGAAAAAGGCTATTTCAGCTATCAGGAGTGGCTTGAGGAACTGAATGGCGAAAACAAACAGGCGCAGATATTCACAAAGGAAAGCGAAACCATACAGTCCCTGATTTCCCTGAAATCGGTTGAGGGCGGTTTCAAGATCATGATAATCTGGCACCCGGAAAAAATGCATCTGAACTGTGCGAATGCTCTGCTGAAACTGCTTGAAGAACCACCGGTCAGGACGGTCTTCATGCTTGTGACCGACGCGCCCGAGAATGTACTTGAGACAATTCAGAGCCGCACCCAGCGCATTGACTTCAGACCGGTGCCGCAGCAGCTTATTGAGGAAAAGCTGCAGGGGCAGGGTTACGGACTGCAACCGGACCAGGCGCGCCGCATTGCCCACCTGAGCGGCGGCAGTTGGCTGAAAGCCGCCGAAGCATTGCGCATTGACAGTGAAAGCGAAGAGTTTCTGGACTATTTCATGCAACTCATGCGTTTTGCCTACGCACGCAAGGTGCGTGACCTTAAGACATGGTCCGATTCCATGGCCGCAAAAGGACGCGAATGGCAGAAGCGTTTCCTCACATACTGCCAGCGCATGGTCAGAGAAAATTTCGTGTGCAATTTTCATATTCCCGAACTGAATTTCCTGACCGAAAGGGAGCAGACTTTTTCCACAAAATTCGCTCCTTTCGTAAATGAGAACAACATAATAGGGCTGATGGAAGAACTTCAGTCGGCCCAGAGAGACATAGAACAGAATGTCAATTCGAAGATGGTTTTCTTTGATTTTTCCCTGAAAGCCATACTTCTGCTGAAACAGTAAATCAATATGGAAGACAACTTCATTCTTGGTAACGGAAGTGACACAATATGCTACAAAGGCTGCGGACGCGGCATGGGACAGTTGCACTCATTCGACTACCTGGCAGGAATACCGGGCGAAGAAGAGAACAGCGGTTATGTCGAGGTCCAGTTCAAGAACACCCGCAAGGGTTTCTACCTGAATTCCAACAACCTGCCGCTTGAAAAAGGCGACATTGTAGCCGTGGAATCGAACCCCGGACACGATATTGGAACCGTTACCATGACGGGCAGACTTGTAGCGCTCCAGATGAAGAAGGCCAACCTGAAGGCCGATGCCGAAATACGCCGCGTGTACCGCAAGGCACGTGAGGTTGATATGGAGAAATATGAGCAGGCCAAAGCCCTGGAGCATGACACCATGATACGTTCACGTCAGATTGCCAAGAATCTGGGACTGGAAATGAAGATAGGTGACGTTGAATACCAGGGAGATGGTGCCAAGGCCATATTTTACTATATTGCCGACGGCCGTGTTGACTTCCGCCAGCTTATCAAAGACCTGGCAGCAGCCTTCCACATACGCATTGAAATGAAGCAGATTGGTGCACGTCAGGAGGCTGGCCGCATTGGCGGCATCGGCCCATGCGGACGTGAACTGTGCTGTTCCACATGGATGACAAGCTTTATTTCCGTATCGACCGGAGCCGCACGATTCCAGGACCTGTCAATGAATCCGCAGAAACTGGCCGGGCAGTGTGCCAAACTGAAATGTTGCCTGAACTACGAGGTCGATGCATACGTCGAAGCGCAGAAACGCTTCCCGGCGCGCGACATCCAGCTTGAAACCAAAGATGCCACATTCTATTTCTTCAAGGCCGATATTCTGTCCGGCATGCTGACATATTCAACCGACAAGGTCTTTGCCGCAAATCTGGTTACAATAAGCGCAGACCGCGCTCTTGAGGTAATCAAGATGAACCGCGAAGGCCAAAAGCCTTTGAATCTTGACGAAAACCAGAATGCGGCAGACTCACGCATATCATCAGATATTCTGGATGAAGGCGATCTGTCACGCTTTGACAAGAAGAAAAAGAAAAAGAACAAACCGCACCGTCGTGAGAACCAGGCCATAGCACAGCAGTCCGAAACTCCGCAGCAGATTCAGCAAGACAAGCAAGAAGCGCAGAATCAGGAGCAGAAACAGCACCACGGACACAGGAACGGACATCACCACGGACGCAGAAACGGTGACGGCAATCGTGGAGAAGCCGCTCAATAGCTGGCCAGACGCTCAGCGTCAATTCTCAGAAAAATGGAAAGCAATATGGTGAAGCCCCACAGGGACGACCCGCCATAGCTGAAGAAAGGCAGAGGTATGCCAATTACCGGCGTTATGCCCAAGACCATGCCTACATTCACGAACACATGGAACAGCAGTATGCAAAGCACGCTGTAGCCATAGACCCGTCCGAACACCGAAGGCTGACGCTCCGCCAGGAATAGAAGACGCAGAATGAGAGCCAGATAGAGCAAAAGGACAAAAGAAGATCCCAGAAAGCCCTGCTCCTCACCAACGGTGCAGAAAATGAAGTCTGTATCCTGTTCCGGAACATATTTTAGTCTGGTCTGTGTACCTTCCATGAAACCTTTGCCTGCAAAACCTCCGGAACCTATGGCAATCATGGACTGGTTCACATTGTATCCTGCGGCCTTTGGGTCATCCTCAAGCCCTAGAATGACATTGATTCTTGAACGCTGATGATCCTGAAGAATATCGTTGAACACATAGTCTACCGAAAACAGATAGACGACACCAAGAACCGATATTCCGGCTACAACAAGATACTTGCGCGCTATTGCTTTGAAACTATGGAATACAAGCCACAATGAGATGGTCACAATCAGAACTACCTGAAGGTATGTTACGTCGAAAGGAATGATGAATCCTGAAAAAAGCATTCCTACCGCAGTAACAGCAGCGGTCACATACAATAAAGACAGGCTGGTTTTACGGTCATGCTGCATTACCCAGCATTGCGCAGGAACAAGCAGACTGATTATGAGCAATACCACAAACTTTCCGACATTGAATGGCATCTGACCGACAGGAACGTCAGCATATTTCAATGCGACAATGAAAATCACAACTGCCATTGCGCCAAGATACAGCACCAGGCCTGTCAGACCTTCACGGAAAAGTACGAATACAAAAGCCAGATAAACAAGAGCTGATCCAGTCTCGTTCTGCATTACAATCAACGACATTGGTATCAGTATCAATCCTGCAGCCTTCACAATGTCTGAGAAATTCTGTGAATTGAAACTGTACTTGTCCGTAAACTTGGCAAGAGCAAGAGCCGTAGCGAACTTGGCAAATTCGGCCGGTTGAAGACTGACAGGTCCCAGATCGAGCCATGAACGTGACCCCTTGTGCTCATGCGCCAGGAAGATGGTGGCCAGCAGCAATATCATGAACGCCACATATATTATATAGGAGTACGAATTGTAGAACAGTTGGGTTATGGACATGACCAATGCGGAAAGGACAACAGCACACAACATCCATACAAGCTGTTTGCCCGGTCTTGTGGAGAATGACAACAGATCAGTTGAGAAACTCTCTGAACTGGACCCCACGACACTGAACCAGCCGCAAATCATAACTGCGGCAACCAAAGCCACTGTAGCCCAGTCTATGTTCCTTATTATGTCAGCGTTTCGATTCACCATAATAGATTTCCCTTTGTGACATTTCCAATGCTTTCCGCTGGCTTTCCTCGGACAGCCCTCCATTAATGTACTGTTCAATCATCAGCGCACCTATCGGCACTCCATAAACAGCTCCAAAACCACCATTCTCAACATAAACGGCTATGGCAATCTGAGGATTATACATTGGAGCAAAACCCATGAAAACAGAATGGTCTTTCCCCTTGTTCTCGGCAGTTCCGGTCTTGCCACAGACAAGATAGTCGGGAGTATTGGCCGCATGACAGGTGCCGTCTATTACAGACTGTCGCATACCCTTCACGACAAGATTGTAATAACACGTATCTACATTGACATAATGCCTTTCCATATAAAGGCTGTCTTTTGCGAATTGTCCGGACTTTAGTACATGAGGTACAATATAATAACCACGATTGGCTATTGTAGCACCCAAATTGGCAATCTGCAGCGGAGTAAGGGTGACCTCACCTTGGCCGATAGCATTGCTGATGGTAGTAAGTCCGTTCCATGAACGACGGTAATGACGGTCATAATAATCAGCATTGGGTATCATTCCACGCGACTCACCAGGCAAATCGACACCTAATCTGTATCCGAAACCCATGTCAACCATATAGTCTTTCCAGACAGTCATAGCCTTTTGAGGTGAACCATACTTGTTTGCCCCAATCATATGATAATACCCCCAGCAGAAATAGCCATTGCATGATGTCGCTATAGCCGGGACCAGTGATATGGGCGAAGAATGGGAGTGGCATCCCACTTTCAGACGGCCGAATATGAATCCATTGTGACATGGATACAAGGTATTCTCATCAATAATATTCTCCTGCAGAAGAGTCAGCGCCTGGGCTGTCTTGAATGTTGAACCTGGAGGATAGGTTCCCTGGATGGTACGATTGAACAGCGGTTTGTCAAACTGGGCTGCCAGACGGTTATAGTTTTCACCACGATGACGTCCGGTCAGTTCCGAAGGTTTGAAAGAAGGCGATGACACCATACACAGTATTTCACCAGTAGAAGGCTCTATGGCTACAATGCTGCCAATTTTATTCTGCATCAGCATCTCACCAAGCTGTTGCAGTTCTATGTCAACTCCCAACTCAATATCGGCCCCCGGAACGGCTTCACGGTCCAGTTCCCCATTTCTGTAACTGCCTTGAATGCGGCCACGGGCATCTCGCAACAGGACTTCCACGCCCTTCTCGCCCCGAAGTTCCTTCTCGTAATACTTTTCTACACCCTGTTTACCAATGAAGTCTCCCTTCTCATAATAAGAATCATCCTCTATATCCTTTTTGGAAACTTCACCAAGATCGCCAAGCATATGTGCACCTGCCTCATATTCATAACGGCGTATGGTTCTGTTCTCTATTTCAAATCCCGGAAATCTGTACAATTCCTGTTTCAGGCTGGATATCTCAGAAGCTGACAACTGGAACATGAACGGTTGCCTTGTATATCTGGAATAACCGGGATTTCGGCGGGGGTCACGGATTTCCGCCATACGGGCGTCAAATTCTGACTTTGTGATTCCCAGCAATGAGCATAAAGACAACGTGTCCAGATTCTGCACTGAACGCATTGTGACCATGATATCATACGAAGGCTGGTTGCTTACAATAAGTTTGCCATTACGGTCACGGATTGCTCCACGCATGGGATAAATGGTTCTGTACAGCAAGGCATTGTTGTCGGCCGATTCACGATAGCCCTTGTCAAGAACCTGCAACTGAAAAAGTCTGACAATGTACACAAATACAACCAGAATGGCCAGAAAACCAATCAGATACTTGCGGTTGTCATACTTATGGTTCATCATAGCGTTGCAGACTGACGGCTACCGGTTCTGTCGGAAAAAGCCAGATCAAGACAGAAAACCAGGATGAGTGTAATCAGGAAACTTCCCGCCACATTTGCAGCCAACAGACCGATATTCCTGTCAGGCGCCCCACGTAAAAGGAATAGCACCATACAGTGAATGAATATCAGCGACATGCAATACAGCATGAAACTGCGCCAACCCATGGAAGAACATGATGGAACAAGTGTGTCATGTTTGTCAATACGGGCGAATGCATTCAATATCACAGGTTGCAGGTAACCTGTCAAAGTAGCAGCCGCGGCATTCAGGCCCGGAGTGGAAGTGAACATATCAACTGCAATGCCAAGAAAGAAAGACCATAGCAGCACCGTAGCCTTCGACATGTGTGAATCCATGTGAAGAATAATCCACAAATAGAATACAGGAGCTGCATATCCGAACAGATTGACCCTTCCGAATATGAATACCTGCAGTATGACAATGAACAGGAAGATTCCAAGACGTTTGAAGAAAGATATGACTTGCATGCCCCTTTTTATTACAGGTTACTTTCCGGCAACTGTTCTTTCAATGCCTCCAATTCTTCATCAGGACTTCCCTGATGCACAAACACCCAGCCCAGATTGCTCAGGTCCGATGCCAACGTGACGCCTATGTCCAATGTGTTGGCATTAGGACGATGCTCAACCCATGATACGGTTCCTACCATCAGTCCTTCAGGAAATGCCCATGAAAATCCACTTGTCTGTATTGTATCACCCAATTGGACCGTACTCTGGTAAGGAACGTCAACCAAAAGAGCCTCATATGTATTTCCGCCCTTCCATTCAAGGAAGCCGAACTGTTCAGAACCCTTTATCCTGCAACTAATACTGGTACGGCTGTTCAGAATCGGGAGTACAATGGAATACCGGCTTCCCGCTATCATTACAATACCGACAGCGCCATGACTGTCATAGACTCCCATGCCCTCTTCCACTCCGTCAATCATACCACGGTCAATGGTCACATAATTGTCATCGTGACGCACAGAATTGTCAATCACTCTGGCCAATACGGTCTGTTCGGGGTTGGAAAGCAGAATTTCCGCCTGTTCGCGGACAGTTTCCATTGAGTCCGCCTCATATTGTCTGA
>JAKSIQ010000061.1 GCA_024398755.1 Bacteroidaceae bacterium
AATGGGGATATCGCGGGCGGAGTGGTGAGGATAGGGACGGAAGTGGTGCTGTGGGCAGGATTCCATCCCTATCGTAGGGGGTGCGCGGAAGATGTAGGGCTAATGATATGATGATATAATGGGGAAGAATCACTAATTTTGCAGAATCGGTTGCAGAATTGGTTTGTTGATACGACGGCTAACGTTACGATTGGCTAATGTGAACGAAAGGCCGGCGGGCGAAAAGGCGTAAGGCGGACGGAAGCCGGAGAAACGAACGGACTGAAGCCGGAAATCGAACGGACGGAAGCCGGAGAAACGAACGGACAGATGCGGAAATCGAACGGACGGAAGCCGGAGAAATCGAACGGACAGATGCGGAAATCGAACGGACGGAAGCTGGGAAACCGTGGGAGTGGTGGCGGTATGGCTGGAAATGAATGATCAGGAACGATATGACCAGAAACGATTTTGAGATAATGGCACCGGTGGGGTCGTGGGAGTCGCTGGCGGCGGCTTTTCAGGCGGGTGCCAACTCCATTTATTTCGGGGTGGAGAAACTGAACATGCGTTCGCGCAGTGCAAGCCACTTCACGCTGGATGACCTGCGTGAGATTGCGCAGCAGTGCAGTGAACATGGTGTACAGAGCTATCTGACACTGAACACCGTCATGTACGGCGAAGACATTCCACTGATTCATGAAATCGTTGATGCCGCACGCGAGGCGGGGATATCGGCCATAATCGCATGCGACATTGCGGTCATGACCTACTGTCGCAAGGTGGGAATGGAGGTGCATCTGTCAACCCAGCTGAACATAAGCAACGTCGAGGCGCTCAGGTTCTATGCGCAGTTTGCCGATGTGGTGGTTCTGGCCCGCGAACTGAATCTGGACCAGGTGGCTGAGATTTACCGGCACATTCAGGAGGAGAACATCTGCGGTCCCGGCGGAAAGCCCATACGCATTGAGATGTTCTGCCATGGTGCGCTGTGTATGGCCATAAGCGGCAAGTGCTACCTGAGCCTGAACGAACTTGGGGCAAGCGCCAACCGTGGGGCCTGCATGCAGGTATGCCGTCGCGGATATATTGTCAAGGACAAGGAGTCCGATATTGAACTGGCCGTTGAGAACCAGTACATAATGTCGCCCAAGGACCTGAAGACCCTGCGTTTCATGGACCGCATGATTGATGCGGGTGTGCGGGTGTTCAAGATTGAAGGGCGTGCACGCGGTCCCGAATATGTGAAGACGGTGGCTGAATGTTACGGCCAGGCCATCGAGGCATGTCTTGCGGACAGGTTTACTGAAGAGTTGAAGGACAGTCTGGACGAACGGCTCAGAACAGTGTTCAACCGGGGATTCTGGGACGGTTACTATCTTGGCCAGCGTCTTGGCGAATGGAACGAGAAGTATGGCTCACAGGCTACTGAGACCAAGGTCTATGCGGGAAAGTGTACCGATTATTTCTCACGGCTGGGAGTGGGCGAATTCCTGATGGAGGCATCGGCCGTAAAGGCTGGCGAAAAGCTTATGGTTACGGGAAATGCCACCGGTTGTCTGACTTTCACGCTTGACGATCCGCGCGTGGACCTGAAGACCGTGACCGAAGTTCCGCAGGGTGTGAAGGTGTCGTTCAAGACTCCTGAAAAGGTAAGGCGCGGCGACAAACTGTTCCGCGTGGTGAGCCGCGAGTCTTGAATGGAGGTTCTCATTATAGAAACATATAAGACATATGAATGACGCTATTCAGCCGGCAACCGGCAGACTTGGCATTTTGAGTGTTGGCCTTGGTGCCGTAGCGACCACGTTCATAACCGGCACTCTGATGGCCCGCAAGGGGCTGGCAAAGCCTGTAGGTTCGTTCACACAGTTTGGGAAAATGCGTGTGGGCCGTGGTGATGCTAAAAGGTATCTGCCTGTCGGTGAGATTGTTCCCATGGCAAGCCTGAACGACATTGTATTTGGTGCATGGGATGTTTTCAAGGACAATGCGTATGAAAGCGCAAAGTTCTGCAAGGTACTGAAAGACAGTGATATTGAGCCTGTCAGAACGGAACTTGAGGCAATCGTGCCGATGAAGGCCTGTTTCGATGCCGATTATGCCCATAATCTTATGGATGCACGCTTCGGACGTGTGCCTGATCCGGTCTGGGCCATGGCCGATGATACCCGCTGGAACTGGGCGCAGAATCTGCGTTCTGACATACGCCGTTTCAAAAAGGAGAATCACTGCGACCGTGTGATTGTGTTCTGGATAGCCAGTACGGAGGCTTATACTCCACGCAATGAGATGGTTCACGGCACACTGGCCGGTTTTGAGGCCGCCATGAAGGCCGATGACCGCAAGCATCTGGCACCGAGCATGATTTACGCATACGCCGCACTTATGGAAGGCTGTCCGTTCATTATGGGCGCTCCGAATGTGTGCGTTGACATTCCGGCCATGTTCGAACTGTCAGCCAAACAGGGCCTTCCCATTGTCGGTAAGGATTTCAAGAGCGGCCAGACTATGATGAAGACGGCCATGGCGCCCATCTTTGCAACCCGCTTGCTTGGTGTGGAGGGTTGGTTCTCGACCAACATTCTGGGCAACCGCGACGGTCAGGTAATTGAGCACCCCGACAATTTCGAGACAAAGCGCATAAGCAAGGCATCAAGTATAGAGTGGATTCTGGATGCGGAGCAGCAGCCTGACCTGTATTCTGGCATCAGTCATGAAATAAAGATCAACTATTACAAGCCGCGCGGCGACAACAAGGAAAGTTGGGACAATATTGACATTTTCGGCTGGATGGGATATCCCATGCAGATAAAGGTGAATTTCCTGTGCCGTGATTCCATTCTTGCCGCGCCAATCTGTCTGGACCTTGCCCTGTTCACTGACCTTGCGCTACGTGCAGGTCTGTGCGGAGTCCAGGAATGGCTGTCGTTTTATGTCAAGAAACCAATGACTTACGATGACGGGGCTCCCGTGCACGATCTGTTCCAGCAGTTCGCAATGCTTAAAAACGAGATACGTCTTCTAGGCGGATATGAGGCCGATCAGGAATTGGATTAGGGCGTTTTTTTGCATGTTTTCAAGATAAAATGCATATTTACATTTTTTCATGCATACTCTTGCATACCGTATGAGTAATATGTGTACTTTTGCACCCGCGTATAGAATTTTTATACAATATGAAGAATAAGAACAACCGTCTTGAGGCCATCCGCATGGTCATTTCCGAACAGGATATAAAGAATCAGGAGCAGCTGCTCGAAATTCTTACGGCAAAAGGGTACAGCGTCACACAGGCAACTCTGTCTCGCGATTTGAAGAAAATGAAGATTTCCAAGGTTGCCAACACATACGGTGACTATCTGTATGTGCTTCCGAACCATGCGCTTCTCCAGAAGAAGGCAAGTTCACACCAGCCTGAGGAACCTCAGTTGAACCAGCCGCGTTACGGTTTCGTTTCACTGAACTTCAGCGGGAATATGGCTGTCATCAAGACAAAACCAGGCTATGCAAGCAGTCTGGCGTATGATATTGACGGGCATAACATTCCGGGTATACTTGGAACGATAGCCGGTGATGACACCCTGCTGATTGTACTTTCCGAGAGCGCAAACCGCGTGGAAATCAAACATCAGCTTGAACCGATAATAGTGTCATTATAATACAAAACAGTATCATTACAATACGTTGATGGAAACAGAAATTAAGGTTATGGTGGCCGATGCTTCACACGAGAAGTACATCGATACGATTCTTTCCACCATTTCTGATGCAGCCAAAGTTCGCGGTACCGGCATCGCCAAACGTACCCACGAATATGTTTTGAAGAAAATGCTTGAAGCGAAGGCTGTAATTGCGCTTGCAGGCGACCGTTTTGCCGGTTTCAGTTACATAGAGACCTGGCAGGACAAGAAGTATGTCACCACATCGGGCCTTATTGTCCACCCGGACTTCCGCGGTCTGGGACTTGCAAAGCGCATCAAGGACATGACATTCACGCTTGCCCGCGTAAGGTGGCCGAATGCCAAGATTTTCTCGTTGACAAGCGGTGCTGCAGTCATGGCAATGAACACAAAGCTCGGCTACAAACCGGTGACTTTTGCTGACCTGACCGATGACGAATCGTTCTGGAAAGGATGCGAGGGCTGCATTAACGTTGACGTGCTTCACCGTACAGGCCGCAAATACTGTATATGCACCGGTATGCTCTACGACCCGCACGAGAGTCTGCCTGCAAAGATATCGGACGAGGATATGAAGCGTATCATTGAGATTGACAAATTGGAACAGAACTGAATATCATATTAGAAATGGAAAAGAAGAAAGTGGTTGTTGCCTTCTCGGGAGGCCTTGACACCAGTTACAATGTGATGTATCTGACCCGTGAAATGGGTTACGAAGTATATGCCGCCTGCGCAAACACCGGCGGATTCAGCGAACAGCAGCTCAAGACCAACGAAGAGAATGCCTATAAGCTGGGTGCTGTGAAGTATGTTACCCTTGATGTGACAAAGGAGTATTATGAGAAGTCTCTCAAGTACATGGTTTACGGCAATGTTCTCAGAAACAACTGTTATCCTATTTCAGTGTCAAGCGAGCGTATTTTCCAGGCTCTGGCAATTGCCCGCTATGCCAAGGAGATTGGAGCGCAGGCCATTGCTCACGGAAGCACCGGCGCCGGCAACGACCAGATACGTTTTGACATGACTTTCCAGGTAATGTGTCCGGGTGTCGAGATAATCACCCTGACACGCGACCGTAATCTGAGCCGCAAGGAGGAGATTGACTACCTGAATGCCAACGGTTTCAGCGCAGATTTCGCAAAGCTCAAGTATTCATATAATGTGGGAATATGGGGCACTTCAATCTGCGGCGGTGAGATTCTGGACAGCAAGCAGGGCCTTCCTGAGAGCGCATATCTGAAGCATCCCACCAAAGAGGGCAGTGAGATTCTGAGTCTGGGTTTCGAAAAGGGTGAACTCTGCTCGGTCAACGGAAAGAAGTATTCTGACCACATCAAGGCCATTCAGGAGGTTGAAAAGATTGGTGCATCGTATGCCATAGGTCGCGACTGCCATGTTGGTGATACCATTATCGGCATCAAGGGCCGTGTGGGCTTTGAAGCCGCAGCACCTATGCTTATTATTGCCGCTCATCGTTTCCTTGAAAAATATACTCTGAGCAAGTGGCAGCAGTACTGGAAGGACCAGGTTTCAAACTGGTACGGAATGTTCCTGCATGAGTCACAGTATCTTGAGCCTGTCATGCCCGATATTGAGGCTATGCTTCTGAGCTCACAGCGCAATGTGAACGGTATCGTTACTCTGGAACTGCGTCCGTACAGTTTCCAGACCGTAGGTTGCGACACTCCCGATGATCTGGTTCACAACAAGCTTGGCGAATATGGCGAAGGTGCCAAGGCATGGACTGCCGATGATGCCAAGGGCTTCATTAAGATAACATCGACCCCGTTGCGTGCATATTACAGCGTGCATCCCGATGAGGAAAGATAATAAGGACCTGATTCTAAGTTTTGAAATTTTATTAACTCATAAATAATTATCAATATGGCTGAAAAGAAACTTTACCGTTCATCATCTGACAAGAAACTCTGTGGCGTTTGTGCCGGTCTGGCCAAGTATTTTGACCTTGATCCTACCATTATGCGCGTTATTTTCATTGTGCTGTTCTTCCTTGGATGCGTAGGACTTCTGGCTTATCTGATTCTCGCACTTGTAATGCCGGTTGAAAAATGATAAAGGTAGGCATTATTGGCGGTGCCGGTTATACGGCAGGAGAGCTTATAAGGCTTCTGCTGAACCATCCGGACGCGGAACTTGTGTTCGTGAACAGCACCAGTAACGCAGGCAACCGCCTGAGTTCGGTACACGAGGGTCTGATTGGCGAAACCGACATGGTTTTTACAGACCAGCTGCCACTCGACAAGATTGACCTGCTGTTCTTCTGCACGGCTCACGGCGATACCCGCAAGTTCTTGGAAGCCAATGCACTGCCTGAAAATCTGAAGGTTATTGACCTGTCACAGGACTATCGTCTCAAGGCCGAGGACAACAAGTTCATATACGGTCTGCCGGAACTGAACCGCCGCGCAATCTGCAAGAGTCAGTATGTTGCCAACCCAGGCTGTTTTGCCACTGCCATACAGTTGGCATTGCTGCCGCTGGCGCGCAACCTGATGCTGAATGATGACATTTATGTGAATGCCATCACAGGCAGTACCGGTGCTGGAGTCAAACCGGGCGCAACAAGCCATTTCTCATGGCGCAATGACAATGTGAGCATATACAAGCCTTTCACTCACCAGCATCTGGCTGAGATAGGCGAGTCGCTCAGGCAGTTGCAGAGCAGTTTCGATTCAAAGATCAATTTCATTCCTTACCGCGGTTGTTTTGCCCGTGGCATTTTTGCAACCGTAATGGTGAAGAATACCAACAGTCTTGAAGAACTGTACAGGATATACACTGAGTATTACGAAGCCGATTCGTTTGTTCACGTTGTTCAGGAGCCGATAGACCTGAAGCAGGTTGTGAACACCAACAAGTGTCTGCTGCATCTGGACCGTCATGAGGACCAGCTGCTCATTACCAGCTGCATTGACAACCTTCTGAAGGGTGCAAGCGGTACGGCTGTACACAACATGAATCTGCTGTTCAACCTTAAGGAAACCACTGGACTGCATCTGAAGCCCAGCGGTTTCTGAACCTAGTTTTAGTCCGGCTTGGCCGGACGGTGGGCTTCATTTGAAGCCCTGTGGTTTCTGAAACTAGTTTTAGTCCGGCTTGGCCGGACGGTGGGCTTCATCTGAAGCCCTGTGGTTTATACGAATTGAAGATGAATCTTTTTGAAGTTTACAGCCTGTTCCCTGTCAACATTGTCCGCGGCAAGGGGTGTAAGGTTTGGGATGAAAGCGGACAGGAGTACCTTGACCTTTATGGCGGTCACGCCGTTATAAGCATCGGCCATGCACATCCTCATTACGTTGAGGCAGTGAGCCGTCAGGTTGCGACGCTGGGCTTCTATTCGAATTCGGTCATCAACAGGCTGCAGCAGAATTTCGCCGAGCGTCTTGGCAAGGCATCGGGCTATGATGACTACAGCTTCTTCATGATAAACAGTGGTGCCGAGGCCAACGAGAACGCCTTGAAACTGGCATCGTTCCATACCGGCCGCAGCCGTGTGCTGTCTTTGAGGAAGGCTTTCCACGGCCGCACTTCACTGGCTGTCGAGGTTACTGACAACCCAAAGATTATCGCTCCCATAAACGCCAACAACCACGTTACATATCTGCCCTGGAATGACCTGGAGGCTGCAAAGGCAGAACTCTCAAAGGGCGATGTCGCTGCGCTGATAATCGAAGGCATTCAGGGCGTGGGCGGCATTCAGGTGCCCACAGATGAATATATGCAGGGTCTGCGTGAGGCCTGCACCGCAAACGGAACGGTCATGATTCTGGACGAGATACAGTGCGGATACGGCCGAAGCGGAAAGTTCTTCGCCCATCAGTACAACGGCGTACGTCCTGACCTGATTACCGTGGCCAAGGGCATTGCCAACGGCCTGCCGTGCGGCGGTCTGCTTATCGGCCCCATGTTCAAACCTGTTGCCGGACAGTTGGGAACCACGTTCGGCGGCAACCATCTGGCATGTGCCGCTGCCACCGCCGTCCTTGACGTGATAGAGCAGGAGCGTCTGGTGGAGAATGCCGCTGCGGTGGGTGAGTATCTGCTTAAGGAACTTAAGGGAATAAAGGGTCCGAAGGAGGTCCGTGGCCGCGGTCTGATGATCGGCATGGAATTCGAGGAGCCCATCAAGGAGCTTCGCAAACGTCTGCTTTTCGAGAAGCACATATTTACCGGCGTAAGCGGCACCAACGTGATACGTCTGCTTCCGCCTCTCTGCTTGAGCAAGGCACAGGCCGACCGTTTCCTTGAGAGCTACAGCGAGGTGCTGGAATAAAACATCCGTATTGGAGAAAATGAGGTCCCGGTTACAGTGTAGCCGGGACCTTCATTTTGAACCAGTCTCTGTGGATTCCGTCCCTATCGTTGGGGGTCAGCCCGCGAGAAAACGTATTTTCGGTGGACGATAGGGATGAAAATGGTGCTGTGGGCGCGATTCCGTCCCTATCGTTGGGGGGCAGCCCGCGAGGAAGCGTATTTTCTGTGGACGATAGGGATGGAAATGGTGCTGTGGGTCCGATTCGTTCCCTATCGTATGGGGTCAGCCCGCGAGGAAGCGTATTTCCAGTGGACGATAGGGATGAAAATGGTGCTGTGGGTCCGATTCGTTCCCTATCGTTGGGGGTCAGCCCGCGGGAAAACGTATTTTCGGTGGACGATAGGGATGGAAATGGTGCTCTCGTGCGGATTCTCTCCCTATCGTGTGGGTCCAGCCCGTGAGGAAGCGTATTTTCGGTGGACGATAGGGATGGAAATGGTGCTGTGGGCAGGATTCGTTCCCTATCGTATGGGGTCAGCCCGCGAGTAAGCGTATTTCCAGTGGACGATAGGGATAGAAATGGTGCTGTGGGGCCGATTCGTTCCCTATCGTGTGGGTCCAGCCCGCGAGAAAGC
>JAKSIQ010000062.1 GCA_024398755.1 Bacteroidaceae bacterium
GAAAAAAGAAATGGCTAGCCCGTGAGCAAAACAGCCCGAATCACTCACCGCGAGAGAAGAAATGGCTAGCCCGTGAGCAAAACAGCCCGAATCACTCACCGCGAGAGGAAAAATGGCTAGAGTTTCCTCAGACGCTCTCTTTGATGGCTTTGATGAATTCTGCGGCCGACTTTTTCAGGTACTTGTCTTTGAGCACGTGTACGCAGGCTGTCATCTTGCGGCGCATTTCTTCGATGGGCACTGCCACCAGGTCGGGGTCTATGTAGGTGGCAAGCGATGACATGATTGCTATCAGTCTGGTGCTGTGGACCAGCCTGATTATGGCGTTAGGGTTGTTTATTTCAATGCAGACGTTCAGACTGCTGGTGTCGGCATCGACAAAACGGTCAAATGCCTTACGTGCCTGCAGGCCTGAGCTGGGAAGTACAATTCGGTGGTGTTTCAGTTCATTGAGCGTAAGCGTCTTGCGGGTGGCAAGGGGGTGGTTGGCGTTCATGACGGCGCTCAGTTCGGTGTCCATAAGCGGTATGGTGTCAAGTTCTTCGAACATTACGGCCGATTTGAATGCTATGAAGAAGTCTAATTCGTGTTCCTGGAGCATCTGCACAAGTTCGCTGGCGGTGGTGTAGAATATGTTCAGCTTGACACTCGGATAGTCTTTCTGGAAACGCTGTATGGCTTTGCTCATTATGCCCATGAACGATGTGGTCAGGCCTATGTTGAGCGTTCCAGTAAGCCCTTTTCTGAGGTCGGATATGCGCTGGAAGCATTCGGCCGATGTTTCAAGGGCGTGTCTGGCCAGCGGAAGCATTTCCTGTCCGGCTTCGGTCAGGCTGACGCTGTGCGATGTGCGGTCGAACAGCTTGCTGCCTATTTCGTCTTCCAGCTGTCTGATTTGTTGTGAAAGCGTTCCTTGGGTTATGAACAGTTCTTTGGCTGCATCTGAAAAGTTCAGGGTCTTGGCTACCGCCACAAAGTATTTTATTTGTCTGAGTTCCATTCTGACTCTGTAGAAACGTTGTATTTAATGGCAAATGTAGTTATTTTCAGCAGGTAATTGTTTACATTTGTGATGTAATACAAGACTTAGGACTGATTTGACAATATGAAGACAGCTCTTATTACCGGTGTTACCGGTCAGGATGGAAGTTATTTGAGTGAGTTCCTGCTTGCCAAGGGGTATGACGTTCACGGAATAATACGCCGTTCGTCGGTTGACTACAGGGAGCGCATTGCCCATCTTGAGGGGCGGCCTCACTTTCATCTGCATTATGCCGATCTTGGCGACTCCATGAGCATAGTCAAGGTGGTGGGCTGTGTCAGGCCCGACGAGATATACAACCTGGCGGCGCAGAGTCATGTGCAGGTAAGTTTTGACAGTCCGGAGTTTACGGCCGATGTCGATGCCACCGGCGTGCTGCGCGTGCTTGAGGCCGTGCGTGCCTGTGGGCTGGAGAAGACCTGCCGCATTTATCAGGCATCGACCAGCGAACTGTACGGCAAGGTTGAAGAGGTTCCGCAGGATGAGAACACTCCGTTCCACCCTTATTCGCCGTATGCCGTTGCCAAGCTTTACGGTTTCTGGATTGTGAAGGAATACCGCGAGGCTTACGGCATGTTCTGCTGCAGCGGCATTCTGTTCAATCACGAGTCGGAGCGTCGCGGCGAGACTTTTGTGACGCGCAAGATTACACTGGCTGCAGCCCGCATTGCACAGGGTCTGCAGGACTGCCTGTATCTGGGCAATCTGGACAGCCTTCGCGACTGGGGCTATGCCAAGGATTACGTTGAGTGCATGTGGCTGATTCTGCAGAATGACACTCCCGAAGATTTTGTGATTGCAACCGGTGTGCAGCATACCGTGCGCGAATTTGCCACTCTGGCTTTCAGTCATGCCGGCATTACGCTGCGCTGGGAGGGCAAAGGCATTGACGAGAAGGGTATTGTGGCGTCAGGGCCCGATGCTCTGAAAGGCAGGACTGTGGTTGCCGTGAGTCCCGACTTTTACCGGCCGACCGATGTGGTCAACCTGTGGGGCAATCCGACCAAGGCCAAGGAAAAACTGCATTGGAATCCGTCAAAGACCAGTTTTGAGCAGCTGGTAAGTCTGATGGTTGAAAGCGATATGGCCAAGGTGGCAGCCGAGGGCGCCGCACAGAAGGTGCGTACCAACCTGGCTGAATATCTGGAGAAGGGTATTGTAAAATGATCTGACAGATCTGCTATTATGAGTCTGCTTGACAAAAACGCAAAGATATATGTGGCCGGACACCGCGGGCTGGTGGGATCGGCCATCTGGAACAATCTGAAGAGCCGCGGCTACAACAATCTGGTGGGCCGCACGCATGCCGAACTTGATCTGACTGACCAGCTTGCCGTTAGAAGGTTCTTTGATGAGGAGCGTCCTGAAGCGGTGGTTCTGGCTGCCGCTTTTGTGGGTGGCATTATGGCCAACAGCCTGTATCGTGCCGACTTCATCATGATGAACATGAAGATTCAGTGCAATGTGATAGGCGAGGCTTATGCCCACGGGGTAAAGCGTCTGCTGTTTCTGGGCTCTACATGCATCTACCCCAAGAACGCTCCGCAGCCCATGACCGAAGACTGTCTGCTGACAAGCCCGCTGGAATATACCAACGAGGAGTATGCCATTGCAAAGATTGCCGGTCTGAAGATGTGCGAGAGCTACAACCTGCAGTACGGCACCAACTACATTGCTGTGATGCCTACCAACCTGTACGGTCCCAACGATAATTTCCATCTGGAGAACAGTCATGTGATGCCGGCCATGATGCGCAAGATTTATCTGGCAAAGCTGATTCACGACGGCCAGTGGGACAGAATCCGCAAGGACATGGATGTGCGTCCGGTGCTTGGCGTAAACGGTTCCGCTTCGAAGGAGTCCATTCTGGAGATTCTGGCCAAATACGGAATTTCAGACAACAGGGTGGTGCTGTGGGGCACGGGTACTCCGCTGCGTGAGTTCCTGTGGTCCGAGGATATGGCCGATGCCAGCGTGCACGTGCTGCTGAACGTTGATTTTGCCGATGTCTGCGGACACGAAAAATATTCGAGCGTACACTATGGCGCGGCCGTTGACGGTGCCGTTGACCGCAACCATTCGCTTGGCCGCGGCGGTGCCATTCCGGCGCTTGGCGAGATACGCAACTGCCACATAAATGTGGGTACCGGCAAGGAACTGACCATTCGTGAGCTGGCCGACCTGATTGTAAAGGTTACGGGCTTTGAAGGCTCTGTAGAATACGATGCAGGCAAGCCTGACGGCACGCCGCGCAAGCTGATTGATGTGAGCAAGCTGCACCGTCTTGGCTGGACACACAAGATTGAGATTGACGAGGGCGTTCAGAAACTGTTTGACTGGTACAAGGAGACCGTTTCCTGAGATATGGCGAAAAAGGTGTTTGTTTCGGGTTGCTATGACCTGCTGCACAGCGGGCATGTGGAGTTCTTCCGTCAGGCATCGGCCTACGGTGATCTATACGTGGGTATAGGCAGCGACAGTACTATTCTGCACTACAAGCACCACAGGACGGTGTACCCCGAGCAGGAGCGCCTGTTCATGGTAAAGGCCATCCGTTACGTAAAGGATGCCTTCATTAACGACGGCGACGGGGTGATGGACTTTGTGAACACCGTTGACCGTCTGAAACCCGACGTGTTTGTGGTGAACGCCGACGGTGCATCGGAAACCAAACGTCTTTTCTGCGCCGAAAGGGGCATTGAGTATGTGGTCCTTGACAGGATTCCGGCCGATGGTCTGGAGGCGCGTTCATCGACCGGCCTGAAGGAATCGACATGCATGCTGCCCACGCGTCTTGACCTGGCAGGCACCTGGATTGACCAGCCGTACGTTTCGTGCCACTGTCCGGGCTGGGCTCTGACAATATCGCTGGAGCCTACGTTCAATGTGAGGGAACGATGCGGACTGTCCACATCGACCCGCAATCTGATTAAGCGTATTTGGCCGTACAGGCTGCCCGATATGGACCCTGAAACGCTGGCGCGTCTGGTGTTCTGCTTTGAGAACAGCCCGGAACGCAGCGACGGTATAGTGTCGGGGGCGCAGGATGCCATAGGCATTTGTGTGCCGGGGCTGTGCCGTCACTGGTACGACAACGGCTACTGGCCTCTGAAGATAGAGAAATGTTCCGATGAAAAGGTGCTTTCATGGCTTGAGTCGCATCTGTGCATGATTCCTATGGAGCCGCGCCGTCCGGGCTGTTCGGTCGTTGAGGGCAAGGACATCACTCCGCAGAAGGTGCGTAATCTGGCCAAGGCCGCCGATGACTGCTGGAATGCCATCATGGCAATGGATCTGGAGGCGTTTGCGGCAGCCTACATGGCATCGTTCAACGCCCAGGTGGCCATGTTCCCCGCCATGATTCAGGGTTGCGTGCAGGATTTCATTGACCGCTATTCCGCTATGGATGGGGTGCTGGCCTGGAAGATGCCGGGTGCCGGCGGGGGCGGCTATCTGGCTCTGGTGACTGACAGTGCTGACCGTTTTCCCGAGGCGGTCCGCCTGAAAATACGGCGTACATGATTTTGCCGTATTGTTACATTTATTTCATACATTTGCAGATATAGCTTTTGATTATACTATTTACAATTACTACCGATTATGAAAACCGTTGAGAAAAAGACGCTTCTTCCGTTCATTCTGGTGACCAGCCTGTTCCTGCTCTGGGGACTTGCCAACAACATGACTGATACGCTTCTGTCAGCATTCAAGAAGATAATGTCAATGAGTGACACGCAGACGTCGCTCATACAGTTTGCCTTCTATGGGGCATATTTCGTGATTGCCCTGCCGGCAGCTCTTTTCATCAGGAAATACAGTTACAAGAGCGGTGTGATTCTGGGCCTGTGTCTGTATGCGGGCGGAGCCATTCTGTTCATGCCGGCGGCCAAGGCTGCATCGTACGCCTTCTATCTGGTGGCCATCTACATTATGGCAAGCGGCTGTTCGGTGCTTGAGACTACGGCCAATCCGTACATCATGTCTATGGGATCGCCCGAAACGGCAACGCGTCGTCTGAACATTGCACAGGCTTTCAACCCTATAGGTTCCATTACCGGCATTATTCTGAGCAAGGTGTTCATTCTGCAGGACATTTCGCTGTTCAGCGTGAGCGGCACCTACTGCGCTCTGGGTGTGGTGCTGGTGTTCATTATGGTGGTAATGCTGTTTGCAAAGATGCCCGAGGGCAAGGACATTGCCGAGGCTGACAGTGTGGGCGCCACTTTCGGCCGTCTGCTCAAGAACAAAACCTACGTGTTCGGCGTAATTGCACAGTTCTTCTATGTGGGCGCGCAGATTGGCGCATGGAGCTTCACAATACGCATTGTCATGCAGGAACTCGGTTATGACGAGGCTCAGGCTGCATCGGTCTACCTGTACGCCATTATAGGGTTCTGCGCTTCAAGGTTCATCTATACCTGGCTCATGAAGTTCTTTTCTCCGTCGCGTCTGCTGGTGTTCGGCAGCGTAATGGCGCTGTTGTGCTGCGGCGTGGTTGTGTGCGGTCAGGGTCTTGGCTGGGTTATGGTCATTGCTCTGATGCTGGTTTCGTTCTTCATGAGTCTGATGTTCCCCACAATTTACGGTATTGCGCTGGCCGATGCCGGCAGTGACACCAAGATTGGCGCATCGGGCCTGATTATGGCCATTCTGGGTGGAGCGCTGATTACTCCGCTGCAGGCTATGGTAAGCGATGCATCGTGTATTTATCTGTCATACATTGTTCCGTTAATCTGCTTTGCAGTGGTGCTGGCGTTCTCGATATTCGCTGTCAGGAACGGAAAGTGATAATGACGTTTGTTGTTGGAGTGAACTTTAATTGATATGATGGAATTATTTGTTCCGGGCAGACTTTGCCTGTTTGGTGAACATTCCGACTGGGCCGGAAAATACAGGTCCATGAATGCCGGAATTGTTCCAGGAGCGGCAATAGTGACTGGAATAGAGCAGGGCATTCATGCCACGGTGTCCAGATCGGGGTTGTTCGAGATGACTTCTGACGCGCCCGAGCTGGAAGGCATGTGGAAGGATTTTTCATGTCCCATGGAACTGCCCAGACTTAAGGAGATTGCAAAGAGCGAGAAGTTCTTTTCATATTGTGCGGGGGTGGCATCGTACATGCTTGAATGGTATAACGTGGGCGGTGTGCACATTCATCTGGAAAAGATGGACATGCCTATGAAGAGCGGTCTGTCATCGTCGGCCGCAATATGCGTGCTGGTGTGCCGCGCCTTCAACCAGCTGTACAAGCTGAATCTGAGTCCGATGGGCGAAATGAACATTGCCTACTGGGGCGAGCTGCGCACATCGAGCCGTTGCGGCAGACTGGATCAGGCCTGCGCGTTCGGTGTAAGGCCGGTGCTCATGACGTTCGATGCCGAAGAAGTTGATGTTGAGGACATTACCCTCAGCAAACCGCTGTACTGGGTGTTTGCCAACCTGAATGCCAGCAAGAACACCATCAGGATTCTGGCCGATTTGAACAAGGCTTATCCTTTTGCCGAGACTGAGACCGAGAAACAGGAACAGTGGGCTCTGGGTGAAAGGAACCGCGAGATAATAAATCAGGCTGTATTGTACCTGCGCGATGGTCGCGCCGAGGAACTGGGACGGCTTATGACGTATGCCCAGAACGTGTTTGACGAATATGTGGCTCCGCTCTGCCCGTCGCAGCTCAAGGCTCCCAAGTTGCATGCCATGCTTATGGATCCGGTGGTGCGTCGGCTCACGTACGGAGGCAAGGGTGTTGGCTCGCAGGGTGACGGTTCCATACAGTTCCTGGCGCGTGATGCCAAGTGCCAGAGCGAGTTGGTGGATTATCTCAATTCCAAGGATATGCCGGCGTACAAGCTGACGCTCGGTCCGCACTGATTTCTGCGTTTTGACAATGGATATCAGGATTTCACGCTATTGTCCTGCCGACAGGGAGCTTTGGGACTCTTTTGTGGGACAGGCGAGGAATGCATCGTTCCTGTTTCTCAGGGACTATATGGATTATCATGCTGACAGGTTCACAGACCATTCGCTCATAATCAGGGCCGATGGTGCCGTGGTGGCGCTTCTGCCGGCCAACATTGAGGGGCAGACCCTGTATTCGCATGCCGGCCTTACGTATGGCGGCCTGGTTACGGGTTTCGGCATTACCGGCGCACAGGTGCTTGAATTTTTTCAGGCTTTGGTCAGCTACGGCCGTTCCGAAGGGCTGGACTGCCTGTATTACAAGCCTATTCCAACCATTTACCAGAAGGCTCCGGCTCAGGACGACGAGTATGCGCTGTGGCGTTGCGGTGCACAGCTGGACAGCTGCAATCTGGCATCGGTCACCGACATGGATTGCATCGGCACACAGCCGGCTAAACGCAAGGTCGAGTATGCCAGGCAGTTGGACCGGAAGGGTTGCTCGGTGCGTTTTGATACGCCGCTGGCCGGGTTCTGGCCCATGCTGGAAAGCCATCTGCAGGAGCGGTACAATGCTGCGCCGGTGCATACGCTGCAGGAAATCAGCCTGCTGCAGTCGCGCTTTCCCGACAGGATAAGGTGCGTTTCGGTGCACGATGCTCAGGGAACGATGCAGGGAGGCGTGGTGCTGTTCCAGATGGACGGCGTTTTGAGAATGCAGTATTCATGTTCCTGTGAACAGGGCATGAAGTCGGGCGCCATGTCGCTGCTGTTTGTCAGGCTGCTGGATTACTGCCGCAGTTCGGGCTTCCGGTTTTTTGACATGGGCACGTCGAACGAGCAGCACGGAGAGGTGCTGAACACCCAGCTGGAGTTCTGGAAATGGTCGTTCGGCGGCCGTGGCGTGGCATTCAAAACCTATCGGCTCCAGTTCTGATGGCACCGCTTGCTATCGGGCTTGCTAGAAGTAATGTTGTTATTGGCCGGAAGGTGTTGTTTGAATTGGTCGGAAGTATTGTTTGAATTGGCCAGAAGTATTGTTGGAATCGGACGGAAGTATTGTTGGAATCGGACGGAAGTATTGTTGGAATCGGTCGGAAGTATTGTTTGAATTGGCCAGAAATGTGTTGTTGAACTGGTTTTTGTTGTTGGCTGTAAATATAGCTGTGATGGCCGGAAGTATTGTTGGAATCGGCTAAAAGTATTGTTGGAATCGGTCAAAAGTATTGTTGGAATCGGTCGGAAATGTGTTGTTGGAATCGGCCTTTATTGTGGTGAAAAGAAACTTTTTTGAAATGAAACCGGGAAAAATTATTCAGTTGCCAAAAAATGACGAGTTCCGCGGAAGCATAATGATTG
>JAKSIQ010000063.1 GCA_024398755.1 Bacteroidaceae bacterium
GCTAGCTCGTGAGCAAAACAGCCCAAATCACTCACCGCGGTCTGGAAAATGGCTGTCCCGTGAGCAAAACAGCCCAAATCACTCACCGCTGGAGAAATAATAGCTCGCGAATGCAGATTAACGTTCTATTTACGCTTACCCCCACTAAATTTCCACTGAGCCCACTTTTTTCAATCTTTGTTCTACTGCCGTAAAGTTGTCAGCTGATGTAACAAAAACGGACTGTTGAACTTGCAAATAATTGATAACTACACATTTATAAACTATTTAACGAACTATTGTAAAAAGAGAGAAAAATACAAAATAAGAACCTGTTTTGAAATGTTCCAATCAGAATCTTCTTCGGGCATCTGACATTGCGAGGCTGGAGTTCTCAAATATGGATGTCGGTATTCATGAGCCGACAAAATTACTATCTTTGCAGCCAAATCCCAGAGAGTTATGCCGGAATCGAATTTCGTTGACTATGTGAAGATATTCTGCCGCAGCGGTAAAGGCGGCCGAGGTTCGGCGCATCTGCGTCATGACAAGTACATTCCGAACGGAGGACCCGACGGCGGTGACGGTGGTCATGGAGGCAGCGTGATACTGAAGGGCAACCGCAACTACTGGACTCTGCTTCACCTGCGCTACGAACGTCACGCCTTTGCCGAAAACGGAGGCAACGGCGGAAGCAACAAATGTTTCGGCAAGGACGGCAACGACATAGTAATAGAGGTGCCATGCGGCACCGTAGCGTACGATGCCGAGACCGGAGAATATCTGTGTGACATAACCTCAGACAAGCAGGAAGTGGTTCTTCTGAAAGGAGGCCGTGGCGGTCTTGGCAACTGGCATTTCCGCACTGCCACACGTCAGGCCCCGCGTTTTGCACAGCCGGGCGAACCGGCACAGGAACGCATGGTGGTGCTTGAACTGAAACTGCTGGCCGATGTAGGTCTGGTAGGATTCCCGAATGCGGGCAAATCGACCCTGCTGTCGGCAATATCGGCCGCAAAGCCAAAGATAGCCAACTACCCGTTCACCACATTGGAACCGAATCTTGGTATCGTATCGTACCGCGAAGGCAAGTCTTTTGTGATGGCCGACATTCCGGGCATCATTGAGGGAGCGAGCGAAGGCAAGGGTCTGGGACTCAGGTTCCTGCGTCACATTGAGCGCAATTCGCTGCTGCTGTTCATGGTTCCGAGCGATACCGATGACATTGCACACGAGTATCACGTACTTCTGAACGAGCTTGAGCAGTTCAACCCCGACATGCTTGACAAACAGCGTGTTCTGGCAATAACGAAATGCGACCTGATTGATCAGGAACTTATGGACATGCTTGAAGACAGCCTGCCCGATGACCTGCCGCACGTATTCATTTCAGGTGTGAGCGGCCTGGGCCTGCAGCAGCTCAAGGACATTCTGTGGAAGGAGCTGAGCAGCGAAAAGAACCGTCTGGAGACCGACTGGTCAACCGAACATCTGGTTCACCGTTCAAAGGATGCCGGAGAACTCAAGAACGAGCTGGCTGCCGTTGGCGAAGACTTCGAGTTCGAATATGAGGAGGTCGATGCCGAAGACATTGAGGACTTGGAAGAAGGCGACATCGAGATGGACTTCTGAATATTCAGAAATTCCACTTAAGACCCACGCATGGATTACAAACAAATCCTTTTTCAGCTATAGAAGAGCCTCCAACAAGTAATGTATTGCCGCTATAGTTGTAGCCTATTTCAAATTCGCAACCGACATTCAGATTATCACAGTTAAAATAACGGCCTACGGCATACCACAACTGAGGTTCTGACAGGAACGTCCAATCGGCTTCAGAAATGTTTCCGTCTTTCACGACAGGCTTGTTCTGACCGAGGAAATCGGCAAATCCCGAGAACTGCAGACCTTCAAGTCCGAACAGATCACGCATGTTCCACACCGCAGAAAACTGCAATGGAATGCTTTCGGTATCTTTTTTGAATTTTCTGTACAGCACCTGAAGACTCAACGTGTTTGAAAAGGTGGCATCATGAAACGTATAGTCAAGACCTGCAAGCCATGCCGATGTTATCGGAGCGCTCCAGCCCGCATTGCCTGTAAAACCGCCGTTATATTCAATCTGTATGCTTACCGGAGCCAACCATGAATCGCCCCAGAAATTCAAACCGCGGGCTATTTCAAAATAGGTGTTGCTCGGAGACTTCACATAATCATTGCCGTTGCTGTCAATTCCGGTATAATTATAGTCATAGTCAACAAAGAAAAAAGTGTTTCCCCAACTGTCCGGTTTGAACATTTCGAGTGTTGACGTAAAATATTCGCGTCCATGACCAAAGTCATAAAACAGTTGTATGTCAGTCTGCGCAAAAGCGGCAACAGAAAGCAGGCAGAAACCCACAGCAGCAATTGTCTTTTTCATTGTCTGTCAAATTTTTTTTTATATCGTTTTCAAAGTTACTTCCCTTTCCCATATTACGAAAGAATCGGCTGAAAAGTTTTCATATATTTGTACGGAAAAGAAAGGGGCAATGACAATTCATTTTCAGATAGAATACTTTACTGTTTGGGGCGAGAACCTGTTCATGCGCATGACATCGGAAGACGGAACAGACCGATGCATCGCACTTCAGAATGACGGCCACGGCAACTGGTTTACCGACCTTTATCTTGATGAGAGCAATGTGGCTGACCGTATTGTCAGCTACAGATATCTGGTAATGTCAAACGGCTGTCAGGTCAGGCTGGAAGAGGGAGAACCTCATATTCTGAAACTGACAGGAATAAAGAACCTGATTATTGCCGACCGATGGAAAGATGCGTCAGGAAGCCAGGTTGAACAGCGTCCCGTAACAATTCCGCATGTAAGGCACACAGGCAGGGCAATGTGGTGCGGCGCCGGTACCGCAGTCCCCGTTTTCGCTCTGCGCAGTGAAGATGATTTCGGCATTGGCGAATTCCGCGATCTGGAACTTCTGGCTGACTGGGCATCGGCAAGCGGTCAGAGCATCATACAGACGCTGCCGGTCAACGATACCATTCTGACTCACACATGGAAGGATTCGTACCCATATAGCGCCAATTCGTCATTTGCTCTGAACCCCATGTACATAAGGTTGCAGGACATAGGTACGCCCAGTGACAGCGTCTTCGTGAACGAAATGGAGAAACTCCGTCTGGAACTGAATGCCCTGCCTCAGATTGACTTTGAAAGGGTCATGACAGCCAAACTGCGTTATCTTGACGTACTTTACGATGAATTCTCACGCAAATGCTTTGCCACACCAGAATACCGGAACTTTTTTGAAGCCAACCGCGAATGGCTGGAGCCTTATGCCATATACTGTTATCTGCGCGACAAGTATGGGACTCCCGATTTCAACCAATGGAAGGAAAAGCATTTTTCGCAAGAGCTCATTGACCGGTACTGCATACCCGGGAGTCGTCATTCCAAAGAAATACGGAAGCACTATTTCATACAGTATCATCTGCACAGACAGTTCTGCCAGGTAAGGGAGTATCTGCACGACAAGGGCGTACTGCTGAAGGGCGACATTCCCATTGGCGTGAACCGATACAGCAGTGACGCATGGATTTTTCCGAAACTGTTCAACATGGACTGCCAGGCCGGCGCCCCACCCGACGACTTTGCCGTTGACGGCCAGAAATGGGGCATGCCCACCTACAACTGGGAACAGATGAAGAAGGAAAAATACCGCTGGTTCACAGCACGTTTCCGCAAGATGGCCGATTATTTCGACGCCTACCGCATTGACCATCTGCTGGGATTCTTCCGAATCTGGGAAGTGCCGTTGAAATATTCCAGCGGACTGATGGGCCGCTTCAATCCCGCACTGACACTCACCGCAAAGGAAATCCGTCTGATGGGGTTCAAAGAAAGCCCGCGCAAGTACGCATCGGCCCCTGAAGGTACCCCGGAAACGAACGTGCTGTTCCTGGAGGACACCCGCAAACCGGGCACATGGCATCCTAGAATAAATGCCTTTGACACCGATGTATTCAGGTCTCTGCCTGCCGACCAGCAGGATGCGTTCCGGCATATTCACGATAATTTCTACTACGAGCGCAACAACACCTTCTGGGAAAACTGCGCTATGGACAAGCTGCCTGCTCTAATAAATGCCACAGACATGATTGTGTGCGGTGAAGACCTCGGCATGATTCCACAATGCGTGCCAAGCGTTATGGAACGACTGAGAATAATGTCGCTCGAAGTGCAGCGCATGCCCAAAGCATATGGTGTCACAGTGGCCGACACGTGCACCTACCCCTATCTGTCCGTCTGCACCACATCGACCCACGACATGAGCGTTCTGCGCAGCTGGATTGAGAACGAAATGCCTGTCAATGCTGTGATTCCCAAGTTGAAGGCCGATGCGAATCTCTGCCAGAGCGTAATAGAAGACCATCTGCTCAGCCGTTCCATGCTGGCAATATTTCCTCTGCAGGACTGGCTGGCAATTGATGAGAATCTGCGCAACCCCAATCCGGACGATGAACGGATAAACGTGCCGGCCAACCCTGACAACTACTGGCGCTACCGCATGCATCTGAATCTTGAAGACCTTGTCTCAGCCGGATTACTGAACGACACAATCGGAAATATGATCCGAAGCTCGGGCCGGTAAAGCAACTCGAATTGCACAAATGGCTGAAATGCCATATTTTTTGATTAATTTCGCGCCACAAAACAAAACCTGATGCAGAATGTTTGAAAATCTGTCCGAAAGACTTGAAAGGTCATTCAAGATACTGAAGGGTGAAGGCAAAATTACCGAGGTCAACGTTGCCGAGACCCTGAAGGATGTGCGCAAGGCACTGCTCGATGCCGATGTCAACTACAAGGTTGCAAAGCAGTTCACCGACACCGTCAAGGAGAAGGCTCTTGGCATGAATGTGCTAAATTCGCTGAGTCCGGGACAACTCATGATCAAGGTCGTTCATGACGAACTGGCCACGCTCATGGGGGGACAGGCTCAGGACATTGACATAAAGGGGCATCCCGCCGTAATTCTCATGGCCGGTCTTCAAGGTTCCGGTAAGACCACATTCAGTTCGAAACTGGCAAACCTGCTCAAGAACAAGCGTGCAAAGAAACCGCTTCTCGTTGCCTGCGACGTGTACCGTCCGGCCGCCATTGACCAGTTGAACGTTCTGGGCGAACAGATCGGGGTTCCGGTTTACAGCGAACCTGAGAACAAAAAGCCTGTTGAGATTGCGCTGAACGCTGTGAAGGAAGCACGCGCCAAGGGCTTTGATGTGGTGATTGTCGATACCGCCGGTCGTCTGGCTGTCGATGAGGCAATGATGGAGGAGATATCGGCCCTCAAGGAAGCCCTGACACCGAATGAAATACTGTTCGTGGTCGATTCCATGACCGGTCAGGATGCCGTCAATACAGCAAAGGAATTCAATGACCGTCTGGACTTTACCGGTGTAATACTGACAAAGCTTGACGGTGACACCCGCGGCGGTGCAGCCTTGAGCATTCGCACTGTCGTTGACAAGCCCATCAAGTTCGTGGGTACCGGCGAAAAGATGGACGCCTTCGACGTGTTCCATCCGGAGCGCATGGCCGACCGCATTCTTGGCATGGGTGACATTGTTTCACTTGTGGAACGTGCGCAGGAACAGTTTGACGAGCAGGAAGCCAAGCGTCTTCAGAAAAAGATGGGCAAGGGCAAGTTCGACTTTGATGACTTCCGCAACCAGATAGCCCAGATCAAGAAGATGGGAAACATCAAAGACCTGATGGGCATGATTCCAGGTGTCGGCAAGGCCATCAAGGACATTGACATTGACGACAACGCATTCAAAGGCATTGAAGCCATGATAAGTTCCATGACTCCGCAGGAACGCTCAAACCCCGACCTGCTGCTCAACGAAAAGAACGGTTCACGCAAGAACCGCATTGCCAAAGGCTGCGGCCTGCCTGTAACTGAAGTGACACGCATGCTCAAGCAATTTGACCAGACACGCAAGGTCATGAAGACCGTTGCAGGAGGCAAGTTGCCTGGCATGGGAGGGATGCCAGGTCTCGGAGGTATGCCGGGTATGCCGCGTTTTAAATGACAACCATTCATAACAATATATGCAACTAATTGATGGAAAGGCAACTGCCGCCCAGATCAAGCAGGAGATAGCAGAACAGGTGGCCGCAATCAAGGCCGCAGGTGGAAAAACCCCGCATCTGGCAGCCATACTGGTAGGCCATGACGGAGGAAGTGAAACATACGTAGCAGCCAAAGTGAAGGCTTGCGCAGAATGCGGATTCAAGTCGACACTCATCCGCTACGAGGCCGACATTACCGAACAGGAACTTCTTGCAAAAGTACAGGAACTGAACAATGATGCCGATGTTGACGGCTTTATAGTACAGCTTCCGCTCCCTAAGCACATAAACGAGCAGCACGTGATTGAAGCCATTGACTACCGCAAGGACGTTGACGGTTTCCATCCCATCAATGTAGGACGCATGAACATTGGCCTGCCCTGCTTCGTATCGGCAACACCCAACGGCATCATGGAACTTCTGAAACGCTACGGAATTGACACGAAAGGCAAGAAGGCAGTGGTCCTTGGCCGCAGCAACATTGTCGGCAAGCCGATGGCAAGCCTGCTTATGCAGAAGACCAATCCTGGAGACTGCACAGTAACAGTGTGCCACAGCCACACCGCAAACATTAAGGAAGAATGCCTGCAGGCCGATATCATCGTTGCAGCACTCGGAATTCCCGGTTTCGTTAAGGCCGATATGGTCAAGGAAGGCGCAGTAATCATCGATGTCGGCACCACCCGTGTTCCCGACGCAACCAAAAAGAGCGGCTTCCGTCTGAGCGGCGACGTTGATTTTGCAAACGTCCCTCCAAAGTGCAGTCTCATAACCCCAGTTCCAGGCGGCGTAGGTCCGATGACCATCTGCTCGCTCATGAAGAATACCCTTCTGGCAGGCACCAAGGCAATCTATGAATAATATCGGCAGGACTCTGGC
Source organism: Bacteroidaceae bacterium (assembly GCA_024398755.1). GTDB lineage: Bacteria > Bacteroidota > Bacteroidia > Bacteroidales > Bacteroidaceae > Colenecus. The sequence goes on from JAKSIQ010000063.1 coordinate 6,992, forward strand.
ATCAGCCATGGTCCTGCTGTCATTTCTGGCGGGACCGGCATCGGCCCATACTGGCAACGATACGCTCACGCTGTATTTTGCCGGCGATGTCATGCAGCACCAATCCCAGCTTGACCATGCATGGAACAGCGTCACCCGCACCTATAATTACTCCGATTATTTCAGACAGGTAAGTCCGGAAATCCAAAACGCGACATTCGCCGTCTGCAATCTGGAGACCACTCTTGCCGGAAAGCCCTACTCAGGCTATCCGGCTTTCTGTTCTCCTATAGAACTGGCGCAGGAACTCAAGAATACAGGCTTCGACATTTGCCTTACTGCGAACAACCACTGCCTGGACCGTGGTTCGGACGGTCTGGAACGCACTCTAGACGCACTGGATGCACTTGGTCTGGAACACCTTGGAACCTACCGCGACAGTATCAGCCAACTGACACAGCACCCGTATATCATTGACTGGCACGGACACCGCATTGCATTGCTGTCATACACCTACGGAACCAACGGCATAAAGGTGCGCGCCCCACGTGTAGTAAATTATATTGACACCACAGCCATCATAGCCGACATATCACGTGCCCGATACCTTGGCGCCGAACTGATAATAGCATGCATGCATTGGGGCACAGAGTACCGTCTGCAGCCCGACAACACGCAAAAGTCAACCGAACAGTGGCTGTACCACCATGGCGTTGACCATATAATCGGCGGGCATCCCCACGTCATAGAACCCGTCACCGAATACCGCACCCGCATGTCAGGATTGGCACATCTGACTGTGTGGTCGCTCGGGAACTACATATCAGGCATGACCGCCCCCAACACAGACCGCGGCCTTGGCATAACACTTTACCTGACCGACAACGGCACCGGCCATCTGGTACTGGCGCGATACACACTTCACGGCAACCGTACCGTCAGGCCCGACTACCACATTGTCAGCGATTGCACATCGGTCCCAGCCGTCCATACCATTTCCGACCACACCGCCCCATAGCAACCGGATACTTTGAAAAGTATTTGAAAGTATTTCACGAATTGTTTGCAGTTTTCAAGGCAAAGCAGTATCTTTGCACCGCTTTTCACGGAAAGCACTACAGATGGTGCGTGTAGTTCAGTTGGTTAGAGCGTCAGATTGTGGTTCTGAATGTCGTGGGTTCGAGTCCCACCCCGCACCCCAAACGG
>JAKSIQ010000064.1 GCA_024398755.1 Bacteroidaceae bacterium
CAAATTGTTGAAGGTCGCTTTCGCGGCCTTTCTTCGTTTTATGATGTGAGAATGTTTTGTAGGGAGTGCTGCGGTCAGTAGAACAGCAGACCGCTCACATCCATTGATTCGTTTCCATGTTCCAGCCTGAGCGAAAAATGGTTCAGTATGAACACGCAGGGGCGGCCGTCTGTCAGCACTCCACTGTACTGGAGTATGTGCTGTTTCTGCGACATGATGTCTTTGCCGTAGTCATCGGCCAGCGCCCGCAGATCGGCCGTTGGAACACTTATCTTGAAACATGTATTGCCGTTCACGTCAATGGGGAACGATGCCGTCACTGAACTGTCTGCCATTTCAATTTCTCCGACGTTTGAACGGTAATCGTACATCATGGTCCTGGTCATGCCTTTCGGGACGGGTATTTCGGCCCATTCCAGCACCTGGCGGAAACTGGACAGGTATGTCCGTTCCACTTCTTCCTGCTTTTCCTTCTGTGCACGACCGGTCAGAACGTCACTGCTTATAAGGTCACTTATGCAGTCGTGCGGATACTTGCTTTTCAGGTAGTCAAGACGGCTGTCAACTCTGAATGCCACATCGCTGTCAAGACCTGCAAGCCATGCGCTGTAGTCAGCATCGGTCATTGCCGTGCCGTTCCAGCCTGATTGGGCAATGGTACGGCGCACATCGCGCAACATGCTGTTCCTGACAGCGCTTGAAACATTGACAGGGAAGACTGACAGCAGTACGAACAGCATTGCCGGAGTCATTGAAAGCCACATTATGCGATTGTCATTCTTCAGCCACATTATGAAGCAGGCCACATAGCACCACAGATTGAACACTATCAGATATACGCGGCTGACGGTTATTCCGTAGTCTGATACGCGGCGCACAATGCCGACGCTCATGAGCAGCAGCAGAGGCAGCATGAGTTTTGGCATCCATCCGCAGACCAGACGAACAGCAATGGTGCCGTAAGTCCGGTTGTCCCTATATGGTCTGACGGCATACTGAAGCAGTACTACAAGCAGCATGGAGGCCGATACCAGATACGATACCCATCCGTCCGGCAGATTCCATGTTATGATAATCTTGGCCGTATAGCAGTACAGGGTTGCCATGTAGGCCAGGGTCAGCGGAATGAACAGATAACGGACTGCTCCGCGCAGGAATGCCGGCATCTGCGCCGGAACGGTGTTGTGCATGTTCTGTGCCGATGGAATACCCTGAAGCACCAGCATCGGCCCCACAAAGAAGAAACTTGCGAATGCCAGGTCTTCATACAGGTTGGAACTGATGTCGGCACCGAACAGTTGTTCGAACGAAAGCAGCAGCAGTGACAGACCTCCCCATAGCAGCAGTGCGACCAGAAGTGCTACGGCAACAGTGGCAATCAGTGTCAGTGTGAAATTCCACATGGGCAAATCCTCCTTTCTGCCAAAGAACGGCAGTACAATCACTGAAATGGCGGCCAGTGCAACCAGAGCTGCAAAAACCAGCACGCACGGCTGGCGGTACATGACATCCTCATGCCGGCTCATCAGAACCCAGACGCCTGCCCAGATTATGTGCGCTATCACGGTGAACACGCGGCACTTGCGCTGTTCATCCAATAACGAAAGCCCCAGCGAAAGCATTATTGCGGTAATGGGATACCAGTACAGGAAGAACTGCACATTCTGTCTCACGGTGTCCGATGACACATGGTTCAGGACTATACATACTACAGCCAGTACAGCGGCAAACGCCACTGTCAGCGGAAATCGTCCGATACTGGTGCAGACTCCGTCAAAGAATTTTCTGGCTTTTGCGGAAAAACTGGAATTCATTCTGTTGTTTCGTTGCTGGTGTTGTTACAAAGTTATGTATTTAACCTGTTATGAGAAACTTTTGCGCGAAATCTTTGTAAGTTTGCGGTATGAAACTAATCAGTTGGAATGTCAATGGGCTCAGGGCTGTGGCCGGTAAGGGGTTTGACAGCATTTTCAACGAGCTTGATGCGGACTTTTTCTGCCTGCAGGAAACCAAACTCCAAGAGGGACAGATAGATATGGAGTTCCTGGGATACAGGTCGTACTGGAACTACGCCGACAAGAAGGGCTATTCCGGAACCGCCATTTACAGCCGTCACGAGCCTGTATCGGTCACTTACGGCATCGGGGTCGATGAGTTCGACCACGAGGGACGTGTCATTACGCTTGAAATGCCTGATTTCTATCTGGTTACGGTTTATACGCCCAATTCGCAGGACGGTTTGAAGCGTCTGGACTGGCGCATGGCCTGGGAAGATGAATTCCGTCTGTTCCTGTGCGGTCTGGCGGCAAAGAAGGATGTGTTCGTTTGTGGAGACATGAATGTGGCGCATAATGAGATTGACCTGGCAAATCCTGCGACCAACCATTTCAATGCCGGTTTTTCTGACGAGGAACGTGCCAAAATGACACAACTGCTTGCAGCTGGTTTCAAGGATACCTGGCGTGAGCTGAATCCTGATACCGTAAAGTATTCGTGGTGGTCATACCGCATGCGTGCCAGAGAAAGGAACGTAGGGTGGAGAATTGACTATTTTCTGGCATCGGACCATGCCATGTCAAGGGTGCGCAGTGCCGGAATTCTTAATGAGGTGATGGGATCGGACCATTGTCCGGTGGAAATTACAATTGATTGACAGTCATGGAAGAAATTGAAATCCGTAAAGCGGCCCAGCATGTGTTTGACGTTATGGCGCCAAGAGTCGGGGCCGATGAACTTCAGCGTATAAAGGATGCGTTTGAAATGGCTCATCTGGCTCACAAGGATCAGAAAAGGAAAACCGGTGCACCTTATATAATTCATCCTATTGCAGTTGCCACAATTGCAGCCGAGGAACTTGAACTCGATGCCAATACCGTTTGTGCTGCATTTCTCCATGACGTGGTCGAGGATACCGAATACACTATTGATGACATACGCGCCCGTTTCGGTGACGATGTGGCCTTTCTGGTCGATGTGGTCACAAAGCGCAAGAAGGACCGCTACCGTAATTCCAAGCAGATTGACAATTACCAGCAGATTCTGGAATCGGTGCATTACGATGTGCGTGCCCTTCTGGTGAAGCTGGCTGACCGCCTGCATAACATGCGCACGCTTGACAGCATGCGCCCTGACAAACAGATGAAGATAGCCGGTGAGACTGATTTCTTCTATGCTCCTCTGGCCGGTCGTCTGGGACTGTATTATGTGAAGACCGAACTGGAGAATCTGTCTTTCAGATTCCGTTGTCCGCGCGAATATGAAATGCTTGAAATGCAGCTTCAGCAGAATCACGAAATAACGGCTGAAATTGTTGATTCCTTCTGTCGCAGAATAGATACAATTCTTTCGGAAAATGGCATCAAGGCATATACCGAAGTCAGATACCGGCGCCCGTACAGCGTTTGGCGTGACATGAGGCAGAAAGGTTGTGATTTTTCACATGTGGACTTCAAACATTACATAAGGATAGTGTTCCAACCCATGGATGAGTGGTCACACCATGATACGCTGGAAAAAGATACCGCCCTTTACATATACTCGCTGCTTTCAAGGGAATTCCGTGAACGTCAGGGCAGTATTTGCAATTATATTGATAACCCGAAGGATAACGGATATCAGAGTTTTCACGTGAAGTTCCTGAATCATGGCGGTGTGTGGGAGGAACTGCACATAGCGTCAGAGCGTATGCACCGCAATGCGAAACTCGGATGCGTGGTTGAACGCGGTGAAAGTTGGATAGAACGTTTCCGCTCCGTACTCGAAAATGTGGCCGGCAGCAGTGATGGCTATATTTTTATGGACGAGGTAGGCTCTTCATTGTACAATGAGGACATCATTGCCTTCACTCCAAAGGGCAAGGGAATCATTCTGCCGCAAGGTGCCACAGCACTTGACTTTGCATACGAACTGCATTCCGATATTGGCAACCATGCTCATTTTGCAAGAGTCAACGGCAAACTATGCCCTGTCAGTGAGGTCCTGCATCGGGGAGACTGTGTTGAGATAGGCTCCGATTCCATTGCGGTACCATCGGCCAAATGGCTGACGTTCGTCAAGACCGTTAAGGCCAAACGCTGCATAAGGGAAGTACTCAAGAACCGGATACAATGCCCGTACTGCCGTTGTGAACACTGCCATCCGCTGCCTGGTGACGAAGTGATTGGCATTACCGACAGGGACGGATGCATTACCGTACACAGCCGCAACTGTTCCGAGGCAATAAGGTTGGCATCGGAAAACGGCGATGCTCTTGTATCGGTACAGTTCGAAGCTCAGGAGGGTGTCACATATCCTGTCAAGTTGAAGATAACCGCCATTGACAGGTATCACCTGCTTCGCGACATAATTGACTGCGTGGTCGAAGGACAGAGGATGTCGCTTTACGGCCTTTCGACAACTGTCGATGAACAGATAATGCACGGAACGCTTTCGTTCCCCGTACGTTCGCACGACCAGCTTCAGATGACGGTCGATGCCATATCGGCCATCAGCGGGGTCGATGAGGTTCAGGTGATTGATTTCTGATTTCGCACAATCGGCGCTTACCAGTTGCGTCCGGCGCAGATTCTGGCAATGCCGACAATTGTCTTCACTGCTTTTTCCATGCTCTGGACCGGAATCCATTCGTATGGTCCGTGAAAGTTCAATCCTCCTGCAAAAAGGTTAGGACAGGGCAAGCCCATGAATGACAGTTGTGCTCCGTCGGTTCCTCCGCGTATGGGCACCTTCACTGCTTTGATGCCGGCTTCTTCCATTGCCTGACAGGCAATATCGACCACATACGGAACCTTGTCAATCTGTTCCTTCATGTTGTAGTACTGGTCGCTGATTCCGGCCTGCACAGTGCCGGCTCCGTATTTTGCGTTTATGCTGTCGGCAACTGACTGTGCGAACGCCTTTCTTGATTCGAATCTGGCGCGGTCATGGTCGCGTATTATGAAGGTGGCGGTGGCGCTGTCAACCTGACCGGACAGTCCTATGAGGTGGTAAAAGCCTTCGTAACCGCAGGTGGTGGCGGGTGTTTCATCGGCCGGGAACATTCCGACAAGTTCGGCGGCAATGGCCGATGCGTTTATCATCTTGTCTTTTGCATAACCCGGATGTACTTCAAGCCCCTTTATGCGGAACACGGCCTTGGCGGCGTTGAAGTTTTCGAATTCCATTTCGCCAACTTCGCCACCATCGACGGTGTAGGCAAAATCACAGCCGAAACCGTCAACATTGAAATGCGCTGCACCCATTCCTATTTCCTCGTCGGGATTGAAGCCGATGCGTATTTTTCCGTGGATTATCTCCGGATGCTGCTGGAGATACTGCACTGCCGTAAGAATTTCGGCGATGCCGGCTTTGTCATCGGCCCCCAGGAGGGTGGTCCCGTCGGTAACTATCAGGTCTTCACCCTTGTGGGCAAGCAGTTCCGGAAAGAGTGACGGTGACAGCACAATGCCTTGGCTGCTGTTCAGCACAATTTCTTCACCGTTATAGTCTGGTATGATGCGTGGCCTTACGTTGGCGCCGCTGGTTGACGGACTTGTGTCCATATGCGATATGAAGCCTATGGTGGGAATTTTCCTGTCGGTGTTTGCCGGCAGAGTGGCATAAACGTAGCCCATGTCGTCCATTGTGACATCGGCCAGCCCCATTTCCTCCATTTCACGTTTCAGCAGTATTGCCAGGTTCTTCTGCTTCGATGTGCTGGGTACGGTCTCTGATTCCTCGCTTGACTGCGTGTCAACGGCGGTGTATCTTAAAAAACGTTCTACAAGTTCCATGACTTTCAATTATCTTCATTCGTCGAAGTCGAATTCTTCGAAATCGGTCTGGGTGGTGCTGTCCTGAAGAAAATCGTCCATATCACGGCGGTCCTTCTTGGTGGGGCGGCCAAGGCCGGCAGCACGTTTCACGAAACCGCCTATTCGGTTCATTTCCAGCAGTTCGTACTGATCCTGAGGGGTCATGTTTTCCATCATCTCAGGTACCAGTTTGGCTCCGACGCGGTTTTCGATGGCCTGCAGTACCTTGAAACTGTAGGTTACGGGAGCTTTGCGCACCTGGACGGTGTCGCCCTCACGCACGGTTTTTGACGGCTTGGCCTGGGCACCGTTTATGGAAATGCGCCCCTTCTTGCAGGCTTCCGCTGCAATGGTGCGTGTCTTGAAAATGCGTACTGACCAGAGCCATTTGTCAATGCGTGCCTCCATAACCTGATATGACTACTTTTTGTTGAATTGTGTCATTGTAAGCGACAGACCAGCCAGACAGAAACTTTTGATGCATTCAACAGCCGTTGGAATTGTCCGGTCAAGCACTGCCTGTTCTTCGGGAGGAAATTTGTCAAGTACAAACTTGATCTGGGCTCCCATGGGGAAGTCGTTGCCAATGCCTACACGCAGACGCGCAAAGTTCTGGGTCGATATGGTCTGTATTATGTTGTTCATGCCGTTGTGGCTGCCGCCGCTTCCCTGACCGCGCAGACGCAGTTTGCCAAGGGGCAGTGCAAGGTCATCGGCCACTACCAGAAGATTTTCGGGCTGGATGTTCTCCTGCTTCATCCAGTAGCGCACGGCGTTGCCGCTAAGGTTCATGTAGGTGGTCGGCTTTAGAAGCACCAGCTGGCAGTTCTTGACCGATGTGTGTGCAACGAAACCGTAGCGCTTGTCCTCAAAAACAGCATTGGATGCCCCAGCAAGGGCATCCAATACCATAAATCCTATGTTGTGGCGGGTTCCCTGATATTCATCGCCCGGGTTCCCGAGTCCCACAATCAGATACTTCATAATGTGCTGTCAGTATTATTCGGCTGCAGCCTCTTCGGTAGCTTCAGCAGCGGCGGCGGCACGTGTTGACTGAACAGAGCAGATAACTGCCTGCTTCGGGCTTACGAATTCAATGCCCTCAACCTTGAGGTCTCCAACCTTGAAAGACTTGCCGATAGTCAGAGGAGTGACGTCAATCTCAATCTTCTCAGGAATGACTGTATAGATGGCCTTTGCCTTTACGCGGCGCATAGCCTGATCAAGTTTACCACCGGCCTTTACACCTGCTGCCAGACCTGTCAGCTTGACAGGAACAGCCATTACGATAGGTTTGCTGTCGGTAATCTGATAGAAATCAATGTGCTGGATTGTATCCTTTACAGGGTGGAACTGGATTTCCTTCATGACTGCCAGAACAGTCTGACCGTCAATTGTCAGGTTGATGGCGTGGATGTCAGGAGTGTAAACCAGGTTGCGAACTTCTTCTGTGGTTACCTGGAAAGCTTTTGCTACTGGGAGACCCTTTCCGTCCTTTTCAACACCGTACAGGTTGCAGGGGATGAGGTTCTGCTTTCTGAGTTCCTTTGAGGCTTTCTTTCCGAAGCCGTTGCGGGCTGTGCCCTTGATGTCAATTGTCTTCATTTTTGAAACGTGTTACTCTAAATTGTTAATACTCAATTCACCATCACACAAAACACTGCCTTTATCGGCAGTCTTCACGTAAAAGTGCTGCAAAGGTAGCTTTATTTTGCATAATGAGCAAACAATTCGGCTTCAGAATTCTATTTTGAAGTCATCATCGGCCTTTGATGACGTCTCGGCATCCGGATTCCGACATTCACGGGAAGCTTCTGAGACCTGTTGGGGTGTTGTGGAGTTTTCGTGAATGAAGCGTATGGTACGTGTCAGCCCGTCAATGAAATTGCTGAAGTCTTCGCGGTACAGGAAAATCTTATGCTTCTCGAAGGTGGCTTTGCCCTCGGGGTCATCGGTCGGTATTTTCTTGCTTTCGGTGATTGAAAGATACATTTCATCTTTTTTTGTCTTGCGGACATCAAGGTAGTAGATGCGTTTCCCTGCCTTGACGGATTGCGAATAGATGATATCGCGATCCTTGTCATCATTCATGTGTGTAAAGTCTTCCATTGTATGGTTGTAAGTGGTTGTACTGACTACAAATATGGAAATTTGATTTTGGAAGCAGAATTAGACGGAGAAGGAAACGAAATACTTCCTGAAGAAGACGATGATTATGAGTACTATTTCGAAGAAGACTATATAAAAAAGAAGGAAAAAGAGGAGG